>NZ_PTRX01000057.1:0-8125 GCF_002966045.1 Escherichia sp. MOD1-EC5189
TAATGTTAAGCGTCTTGCAGGACGCGTAATGTTAACTGGGGCTTTTCTCTATCTGCCGTTGGTGTTCATGCCCGAGGCAGATAGCCTCAAGCACCCGCAGCAATTTTACTTAACTCCCTCTACCTCGCCAATCAGAAAATCGCTCCATGAAAGCAACAACAAGACAATAAATTACCAGCACAGCCACAATAGCCAACACACACGTCAGAGCCAACACGATAACCTCCTGTATTGGACGTATACCAATACTGATAAATATGAGACTGCCTCTTCAATGATTCAATACAACTATTGGGTGTTCATCTAAAGAATGAAATGAAGGTAAAGTGTATATTTCAGCTCAGCGAAGTTAGAACCGTATACTCTCGATACTAACTTCGCATTGTGCTACCAATTGATGAAGTCAGTGATGTTATCCAACCTGGTTACAGTAACTTCCCGTCCTAACAAATATTGCCAGTATGCCTCACGGTCATTTTGTTCACCTGCACCGCTCCACTCAATTACTCTTAAATGCTTAGAGGTTAGGTAAGGCCGAATAAGCAGGTTAAGGTGTTCATCGAGGCCAGAATAACCAAACAGTATTATTTCTTCTGATTCAAATAATGCAAACTGCAAATAATCCCAGTACGTAGAAAGAACATTAGATGCTGCTATAACTGACGGTTTCCTTTTTATATGCGTTAACACTATATGTTCGCTAGGCTCATCCCTGTCAACCGTAAGTTGAGAACGTGAAAGTTTTAAGACGGTCTCACCCTGATTAACAAATAGTGGTGAGCCATGCAAATGCAAATAATAACCAAACCTACGATTATATTTCCGTTCGAGCGCTTCGGCGGAAAATCCGTGGCCTAACATCCCATCAACCAGATACCCATCATACCCGCTGAATATATCATTATCTATGAATGAGTTGTATAATAATTTGTCATAGTTTAATGTCGCAATATGAGTGCGTGTATTTTTTACAAATTCCACTAGCGCATTTTCGAATCTTTGCGGCAACCCTTCACCGTAATTATGCAAACTAGTTGCAACTTTGTGGATATAAGTGGCGGTGATTTCGGGGAAGTTTAGTCCATCGTCAGTAAGCCAATGCTCGTTTCCTTCTCCAATTTGCGCAAGAGCCTTACAATATGTGATAGCTTGGTGAAGGGTATCCAACTCATGTTCCCCTGCCGGTGGACCTTGCCGCTGAAGACAACGTTCGATAAGTTGCTTATGGACATCGTTTAAGAAATTGGATCGATGCCAAATTTCTGCCAACGCCCTGTCTAAGGAAAAATGAGCAGGATCTAAAGCCATACCAAGACCGTTGCCGAATATTATTAATTTTCGTGCCATATAGGAGGACTCATGTTGGAATAATCTTGAGTAGCGTAACGCGATACGCCGCAGTTTGGAAGTAATATACATTCCGTTTGATTACACTCGATATTACAGACTTGCATGCAAAGAAATCCAAGCTGTTAGGTAAATAGAGACCGCAGAGGAAAGTGATATAGTCTATAAAAACCAACGAATAGCGGCATGTCTTCTGCGACCTCCATTTACCCAAATAGCGCTTATCTAGTAAAATTCAATGATGTATTGCATAGTATTTCGTATGAATTGATATAGATAAGAATCAGTCTTAATTCATTAGCAAATATTGAAACTCAAAATGTCTGTTTTTGATACAAAGCTGACAACCAGACCAGTTCTAGCCATGTGCCATCAAAATGTCAATTCATATCTGAAGTAATGCTCTTTAATTTCGTTCACCGTGGTAATGTTCGAATATTTCCCTTATAAAATGCCAAAATCCGCTGCATAACTTCGCTCTTCCGGCACTCGCGACAGATTATGTTCATACGCCTGTCGTAGCGACGTATTTCTCCGTCAGGTAATGACCAGATAAGGTCCGGATCAACCACAGCAGGTTTCTTCACCTTTGCCCTCGAGAGTTTTTTGCGGGCGTTTTGCCAGTCCTTACGCGCCTGTTCAGAGGGGAATAACCCGTAGCCGGAGTTGTATACATCGCCACTGGCAACCAGCTCTCTGGCAAGAACGCTCATCAGATATCTTGTCGCACCTGTTTTAGCTTCCAGTTGCCGTAGCGTCTCACGACCGCTCTGGCGCACGAGTTCCACCACCTGCCCTTTAATTTTTTCCCGCTCTTCTTGTGTAAAAACTTTTGCCACAAGTCCCCCTTAAAATTACCTCATGACCTGAAATCAACACTTATCCCCTGAAACCAGGCGGAATTTCTGTATCCGGTTCAGAAATATGATTCACACAACGCTGTACAGACGAACGCCCCAGACGGATGACCAGTTCATCCCATTTTTCACGAAGTTTTGACGGGCTCATGATGTTTTTTACCCAGAATGGATCTCGCTGTACCCGACCAAACATTTCGCAAATTTGTCTGTGGCTTCTGCCATCCAGCATCCGCATTGTGCGCACGTCATTGGCCCAGGCAGTCCAGTTAGGCTCTTTTGGTCGCATGATCTCGCCATCATCACTGGCTGCCTGTTCGTAGAGACCCACGATCCGCCCCCAGATCCACTGCGCACACGCCAAATCCTCCCTGCTACCCCACTGGCGTTTTTTCGCACTAAACACAACCGCGTCGGAGTTCCGGGTTAAAAAATCCTGTTCAGTCGTCTGCGGGTCCGGTTGCGAAGCTTCCGGACGAAAAGTGTTTTTATTCTCTGTAGTAATCTCTGTTGTATTCTCTGTAAGATCATCAGGCCATTTTGACCCGATGACATTGGGTCGTTTTGAACCAATGGAGCGTTTCATTTTGACCTCTTCCATCGTGTCATTTTGACCTGATGGAGCGGCGCATTTTGAACCGATGGATTCGCTCAATTTGCCACCATCTAAAAGCTCGCTCCCATAGTTGATCGTGTAGAAATTGGTCATATCGCGCTTTGATTTATTGAGCTTTTCACAACGCAAAAGCCCCAGCGTTTTCAGACTTGCAAACGCGCGCTTTAACGTTGACTCTGACCAGAATGGGAACTGTTCCAGCCATTGTTCCGTTGTGTTGTAAATCCAGCGAACACCATCACATTCCATGCCGGAATTGGTATCTCTCAACCAGTAATGCAACTGCTGCAACACAATGGCTTCATTTAAGCCAATCTTCATCGCAAGCTGTGTGTTTATAACCAGTGGGCGTTCAGCAAAAAGAAGGCTCATAATTCCATCCAGCTTTTTGTTGGTATTGCTGTCGATACGCAAGTTTGAAAGCAATTGCTTTTTCTATAAGTTCGTCAGTTTCACGATCCACTACGGCAGGATCAGCAAAAAGCAGTCCGGACTCCACCACATCGCCATATTCTTTGTTTAACCCGGCGATCATGTACGTGATGCTTTTTCCGTCACTAATTTCACGATACAACCTGAAATCATTAATCCGGATAGCCTCCATAATTGCAGGCACTAGCGCCGTGAACTTTTCACGCTTATCCCTGGTGTCGATAGCCTTCCAGCGTTCGAATATCTTCACTCGATTAACGCCAAGCGCTCGCTGATCAACCGCGCCACCTTCATCTGTGACACGCTGAACATCGATGTTCGGGCGCTCTTTCAAAGCCCAGAATGCTTCAGTGATTAATATCGTCGCCTGCTCCTGTGTCATTCCTGGTCGACATATCCAGGCATCCAGAGCCTCACGAGCCTGTTCAGGAGTGATTTTCATTGTTCAACCGCCCCGCCCGCTTCGTCTTACGATATTCGTCATAAACCTTGGGATCATACTGAAGCTCGCCGCCAGATGCCTCCTGTAGACGCATCGCGCGACCTTCAGGAACCAGCTCTTGCCATTGAGAAACAGCAGATGGGTCAACGCCAGCAGCTTTCGCTACTTTGGCTTTCGTACCGTAAAAATTAATTACGTCTGATTTAAACATCGCACCTCCAATATTGAGTTTTCTCAATGCTAATCACTCAAGGAATCTCAAGTCAAGGGTTATTAAGATATCTAAATATGAACGAGAAAACTTTAGGTCAACGCATTAGAGAAAGACGTAAGCAGGTAGGCTTAAGTCAAAACGGTTTAAGCAAAGCTGCTGGCGTATCTGGCTCATCAATTTCATTATGGGAAAGTGACCATACAGCCCCGCGCGGGCAAAATTTGCATCGCCTCGCCGAGGTATTGCAATGTTCACCAACCTGGATACTGTTTGGCGACGAGGACAAAACACCAGCTCCCCCTGTTTCACTCGATAGTGCCTTAGACTTATCGGAAGATGAGTTAGAGATGCTGCGTTTGTATCGCGCACTTCCTAAATCAGAGCAACAAGCACAACTCAGCGAACTCCGCGCCCGCGTTGAGAATTTTAATCGCCTGTTCACCGAGCTATTAGAGGCTCGCAAACGCAACAAGCATCAATAATCATCCCTTCACAAAATTTTAAAGCCTTACATTTCAATGTATTGGCTTTATCTTGCGCCAATACTTGAGTTTTCTCATCAAAAAACCTTGACGAAAAATAATGAGAAAACTAAATTACCTCCATCAAGACACCGCACGGTGTTCTCAGCAAACAGTTCCGCTACCCCGGCGTTAAGGGGAAATGAGGTCAGCATGGATACTATCGATCTTGGCAACAGCGAATCTCTGGTATGTGGCGTGTTCCCCAACCAGGACGGTACGTTCACCGCGATGACGTATACCAAAAGCAAAACGTTTAAAACCGAAAATGGTGCCCGTCGCTGGCTGGAAAGAAACTCAGGTGAGTGATATGGATTTCGACACAATCATGGAAAAGGCTTACGAAGAATACTTCGAAGGCCTTGCCGAAGGCGAAGAAGCTCTCAGCTTCAGTGAGTTTAAACAGGCACTCAGAATAAGAATGTGCTCTCACAATGACGCGGAGCACAAATATGAGAAGCAAAATCAGACCGCAGAAAATTTTGTTCTGGAACCCGGAGAAACGCTTTTCAAAATTCCCGTTACGTGCCCCATTTGCGGTTTTACATCAGAAGAACTTGACGACTCCTGTAACAATCAGGAAACAACCAAGTATGTCGAAGATGATACCGAGTGCGCACGAAGAACGATTATATCCACGAGTCCAAACTCCAGGACCAATAAATCTCACTTTGAGAGGGTGATTAATCCACTCCCCCAAACCAATAAAAAAGATGCCGGAGGACAAAAAACCCAATGGAACAACGGGATATCTGTCAAAAAAAGACGTTCCATTAAAGACAAACAACGCAGCGCCAACAACTGTAAGCGCTTTATACCAGTAATCAATTTTCATGTTCTTAAGCGGATTTATTGGTGGTTGCGACATTGCTTAATGAATCCTTAAAACTGTGGTGATTTTAAGGATACCACCTCGCCTGACGTGGTTAAAAGCAGGCACACAACACGAAAGCGCACGGCGAAGTTCGTCTCACTGTACGGTGTCGTTAAATTTAATTCGACCGTGCGCTTCCGGTTGTGGCAACCCGCGAAATGGCGCGGCGGTAAGTATGGCGGGGTTATTCCTTCCCCGTTGAGGACACCGAGTTGTCAGGTTGACCATACGCTTAAGTGACAACCCCGCTGCAACGCCCTCTGTTATCAATTTTCTGGTGACGTTTGGCGGTATCAGTTTTACTCCGTGACTGCTCTGCCGCCCTTTTTAAAGTGAATTTTGTGATGCGGTGAATGCGGCTAAGCGCACGCGGAACAGTTAAAACCAAAAACAGTGTTATGGGTGGATTCTCTGTATCCGGCGTTAATTGTTAACTGGTTAACGTCACCTGGAGGCACCAGGCACTGCATCACAAAATTCATTGTTGAGGACGCGATAATGAAAACGTTATTACCAAACGTTAATACGTCTGAAGGTTGTTTTGAAATTGGTGTCACTATCAGTAACCCTGTATTTACTGAAGATGCCATTAACAAGAGAAAACAAGAACGGGAGCTATTAAATAAAATATGCATTGTTTCAATGCTGGCTCGTTTACGTCTGATGCCAAAAGGATGTGCACAATGAATTCAGCATTTGCGCTTGTTCTGACAGTTTTTCTTGTTTCCGGAGAGCCAGTTGATATTGCAGTCAGTGTTCACAGGACAATGCAGGAGTGTATGACTGCAGCAACCGAACAGAAAATTCCCGGTAACTGTTACCCGGTCGATAAAGTTATTCACCAGTATAATATCGAAATCCCGGCAGGTCTTTAAAACAGTTCCGTAATAAATATCCGGTTTCATTCTTATATGCCAGCAATGGCAGGGATTTGTTCATCCTTAAATCTGTCATGAGGTTAAAACAAAATGAGTAAAGTCTTTATTTGCGCCGCTATTCCTGACGAACTGGCAACAAGGGAAGAAGGCGCTGTGGCTGTAGCCACAGCCATTGAAGCTAGCGACGAACGCCGTGCTCGAGCAAAATTTCACTGGCAATTCCTGGAACATTATCCGGCTGCTCAGGACTGCGCTTATAAATTTATTGTCTGCGAGGATAAACCTGGCATACCCCGCCCTGCCCTCGATTCATGGGATGCTGAATATATGCAGGAAAACCGCTGGGATGAGGAGTCTGCTTCTTTTGTCCCGGTTGAGACTGAATCCGATCCGATGAACGTCACTTTTGACAAGCTGGCCCCTGAAGTACAGAACGCTGTCATGGTTAAGTTCGACACATGTGAAAACATCACCGTTGATATGGTTATTAGCGCACAGGAATTGTTGCAGGAAGACATGGCAACATTCGACGGACATATCGTTGAAGCGTTGATGAAAATGCCAGAAGTTAACGCCATGTATCCGGAGCTTAAGTTGCACGCCATTGGGTGGGTTAAGCATAAATGTATTCCTGGTGCCAAATGGCCCGAAATTCAGGCAGAGATGCGCATCTGGAAAAAACGTCGCGAAGGTGAACGCAAGGAAACCGGAAAATACACGTCTGTTGTTGATCTCGCCCGCGCCAGAGTCAACTGGCAGAACACTGAAAACTCAACAGGAAAAATCCACCCTGTCACTGCCGCCATTCGTCGCGAATACAAGCAGACATGGAAAACACTGGATGATGAACTGGCCTACGCTCTGTGGCCTGGTGACATTGATGCCGGAAACATTGACGGCAGCATCCATCGCTGGGCAAAAAATGAAGTTATCGACAACGACCGCGAAGACTGGAAGCGTATCTCGGCATCAATGCGCAAACAGCCTGATGCCCTTCGCTACGACCGCCAGACTATTTTTGGCCTTGTCCGTGAACGTCCGATCGACATTCACAAAGACCCTGTGGCACTGAACAAATACATTACTGAATACCTGACTACAAAGGGCGTGTTTGAGAATGAAGAAACAGACCTGGGCACTGTTGATGTTCTCCAGTCATCAGAAACACAAACTGATGCAGTGGAAACTGAGGTATCTGATATCCCAAAAAATGAAACCGCGCCGGAAGCTGAACCATCTGTAGAGCGTGAGGGGCCGTTCTATTTCCTCTTCGCAGATAAGGACGGAGAAAAATACGGTCGCGCAAACAAACTTTCTGGTCTGGATAAGGCACTGGCTGCTGGCGCCACTGAAATCACAAAAGAAGAATATTTTGCCCGAAAAAATGGCACATACACGGGCTTACCGCAAAATGTAGATACCGCTGAAGATTCAGAACAACCAGAGCCGATAAAAGTTACCGCTGACGAAGTAAACAAAATTATGCAGGCAGCCAATATCATCCAGCCTGACGCCGATAAGTTGCTTGCTGCATCACGTGGTGAATTTGTTGAAGGGATTAGTGACCCGAATGATCCGAAATGGGTTAAGGGGATCCAGACCCGCGATTCTGTGAACCAGAACCAGCATGAATCGGAACGGAACTACCAAAAAGCGGAACAAAACAGCCCAAATGCGTTACAAAACGAGCCAGAAACGAAACAGCCTGAATCAGTGGCGCAACAGAAAGTGGAAAAAGTCTGCACCTGCTGCGGTCAGACCGGCGGCGGCAACTGCCCTGATTGTGGCGCGGTAATGGGCGACGCAACATACCAGGAAACATTCGATGAAGAGTATCAGGTTGAAGTTCAGGAAGATGATCCGGAGAAAATGGAAGGCGCTGAACATCCACACAAGGAGAACACTGGCGGCAATCAGCATCACGATAGCGATAATGAAACTGGC
>NZ_PTRX01000058.1:0-7958 GCF_002966045.1 Escherichia sp. MOD1-EC5189
CGCCAGCACCGCGCGCAGCATGGAAATCGCCTGCGGTTTGTTATCTTCAATGCCGATAAGAATTTCGCGTGGCTGCAGAATATGCGCAAGAATGCGAATACCCTCTACGACCTGAGCCGCGCAATCCTGCATCAAACGGTCATCGGCGGTAATGTACGGCTCGCACTCAGCAGCGTTGATAATCAACGTTTCAATCTTATCTCCGCCGCCCTGCAATTTAACGCCTGTCGGGAATCCCGCACCACCCAGCCCGGCAACACCAAACTGATGAATGCGCTCGATTAACTCTTCGCGACTGCGAGAGCGATAATCGTCCCAGCCGTCGCGCGGGATCCAGCAGTCTTCGCCATCGGCATCAATAATCACGCTTAATTCAGCTAAAGCTGAAGGATGAGCCGTAGAGTGGGGCGCAATAGCCGTAACGGTACCCGAGGTGGGCGCGTGAACTGGCAGCATTTTGCCGCGTCCACGGGTAAGCGACTGGCCGCGCAGTACTTTATCGCCGACGCTAACGCACAACTCACCTTCAGCGCCAATATGTTGTTTCAGTGGTATGACAAAACGCTGCGCCAGTGGTACCTGGCGCAGGGGCGTACCGTTGGACTGGGTTTTCATCTCCGGTGGATGGATGCCGCCGTTGAAATCCCAGATTTTATTTTTTCTGAATGCAGAGAATAACTTAAGCATGGTGTTCCACGGGAATGATACGCACGGGAATGGTGTTCAGATCCCATTTCCAGGAGTCAGGTGTTTCTGCAACCGGTTGCAACGAGATGCAGTGCGTCGGGCACGGATCAACACATAAATTGCAGCCCGTACAGAGATCACTCATTACCGTATGCATGGCGCGGGTAGCACCAACGATGGCGTCTACCGGACACGCCTGAATACATTTAGTGCAGCCAATACAGTTATTTTCATCAATAAACGCCACCATCCGCGCAGGCGTTAGCTCTTGCGCTTCGCCATCCAGCGGCTGTGGCTCGACATTAAGCAACTCAGCAATTTTTAGCATCACAGCTTCGCCACCTGGGGCGCAGCGGTTAATTTTTTCACCGTTACAGCTGATGGCTTCCGCGTAGGGGCGACAGCCGGGATAACCGCATTGACCACACTGGCTCTGCGGTAAGATTTCGTCAATTTTCTCAACGACCGGATCGTCTTCCACCGCAAAACGGCGGGAGGCATAACCCAGAATGGCGCCAAACGCCAGACCCAGCAGGCTCACGGCGGCAACGGCAATCCAGATAGCATTCATTACAACTTCACCAAACCACTAAAGCCCATAAAGGCCAGAGACATAAGACCTGCGGTAATTAACGCAATGGCATTACCGCGAAAAGGTGCCGGGACATCAGCCACAGCAAGGCGTTCGCGGATGGCGGCGAAGAGCACCATCACCAGCGAGAAACCGACAGCGGCGGAAAAACCGTACAGCGCCGACTGCAAGAAATTGTGCCCGAGATTGATATTCAGCAACGCCACGCCGAGCACGGCACAGTTGGTGGTGATAAGCGGCAAAAAAATCCCCAGCAGACGGTAAAGCACCGGGCTGGTTTTGCGCACCACCATCTCGGTGAACTGCACAACCACAGCAATCACCAGAATAAACGCCAGGGTGCGCAGGTAAATCAGATTAAGCGGGATCAAAATCCACGTATCGATAAGCCAGGCGCAAATAGACGCCAGCGTCATCACAAACGTTGTTGCCAGCCCCATGCCCATCGCGGTTTCCAGCTTTTTGGAAACCCCCATAAACGGACAGAGGCCGAGAAACTTGACCAGTACAAAGTTATTGACCAGTACAGTTCCGACAAACAGTAACAGGTAGTCAGTCATTTTTCGGCCTGAAATAAAAAAGCCGCCTATTATCCGTTAATCCAGAGCAGGCGACAACAGGTTAACTGTAAGGTTATTACGGATTCACAAACGTCGCTTTCACCCGCGACGAGCGTTTAAAATAGGGGACGATCAATGCGGTTGCCAACAAAGTAAACAGTAACTGGCGAACGGCTATGCCATCTTCCACGGGTGAAAAAGCGAACGCTTTTACTGCCAGCAATACGGAAATAAGCAGCCAGATAATATAGTGTTTAGGAACACAACGCCGACGTTTAAAGAAAGCGATGGTCAACCACAGTGTGTAATACCACATGGCGATAGCGGTAATAAAAGAAACGCCCCATAAGATTTGTGTCGTCAGTGCTTGTTCGCCGAGCGTTTGAAATGTTTGCGGAGAAGATAACGCAGCGGTATACAGCAACAACGCCAGCGTCGTACTTAACAGAGCGACTAAAAGCCAGGCCAATGGGCCAAGCAACCAGCCTCCAATACGTTGTGGCGTTGTGGTGGTCATAGGTTCTCCAGAATAGCGACGCAAACAGGCAAATCTAATTTTAGGGGCGTTATTATAAGGCTTTTATAACCGATCGCTACTTTCTTTATTGGACATAGTGCCAGACGGACTTCGGTACCTGGCCGAGGTCAAACAAACGCCCGCCAGAAACCAGCTCTGCGCGACGGTGATCGGCAGCACGATACATACTGATCAGTTCCTGATCGTCCGTCAGGGTGTAATTAAGATGGTCGTAGAGTTTTTCCAGACTTTCGAGTGAACTGATTTTGCGAAATTTTAATAAGTAGTCCTGAACAGTCATAAAAGGTCCATAAAATAATTAATACCAAAGGGGTAGGTATTATTAGTGATGATAAAATTTCACCAAAAGTGAACGTTTGTATTATTACAATAATAAGAATGCGCTGATGGTAAATATTCAGGGATGAAAAACTGCTCTGAAAAGAGTAACGCGCTTTACTATCCCTGACAATCACCAACAACATCGAACAAGATAATAAATTCCTGATTTAATATCCGACAAGTTAAAACATGCACCCGGCCGGGCAGCATGTCGCTCTACAAGAGTAGAGCTTACTTGTGTTGTACCGTAGCACTCTGTTCAGGTGGCTGATAGTTGTCAATGTGACTCGCCACGCCAAGAAGAATGACTGAAACGACAAGAACGATCCAACCTGTTAATTCAATAAGACGATTCATTACAGCCCACATCTCTGTTGATTGATCCATTAACTTCAGGGGGTAAATGTTACTTAGCAATAATAGCTCCAGCAAGATTTTTACTGAGGTTTTTGCGATATTTAGCTTTTGTCGTTGGAAAATTCGCTATTTTTTTGACTTAAGTTAAACAACATCCCTTATTGCTGGCAGGTTATTAAACTGTTGAGCGAGGGTAAAGGATAGTGTCAAATAGCCATCATACTTCAATGAGAGGCAATGACATGAGCGACAACATCCGTGTTGGGTTGATTGGGTATGGTTATGCGAGCAAAACCTTCCATGCGCCCCTGATTGCGGGCACGCCCGGGCTGGAACTGGCGGTAATCTCCAGCAGCGATGAAACAAAAGTAAAAGCTGACTGGCCAACGGTTACGGTTGTCTCTGAGCCGAAGCATCTGTTTAACGATCCCAACATAGACCTGATTGTCATTCCTACACCCAACGATACCCATTTTCCGTTAGCCAAAGCGGCGCTTGAGGCGGGTAAACATGTGGTCGTTGATAAACCCTTTACCGTGACACTGTCACAAGCACGAGAGCTGGAAGCGCTGGCAAAAAGCCTGGGGCGTGTGCTGTCTGTATTCCATAACCGTCGCTGGGATAGCGATTTCCTGACGCTAAAAGGTTTGCTCGCGGAAGGCGTACTGGGTGAAGTTGCTTACTTTGAGTCTCATTTTGACCGCTTCCGTCCGCAGGTGCGCGATCGTTGGCGTGAACAGGGCGGCCCTGGCAGCGGTATCTGGTACGATTTAGCACCGCATCTTCTTGATCAGGCCATTACGCTATTTGGTTTACCGGTTAGCATGACGGTAGATTTGGCACAGTTACGGCCCGGAGCGCAGTCGACTGATTATTTCCATGCCATCTTGTCCTATCCGCAGCGGCGAGTCATTTTACACGGCACCATGCTGGCAGCCGCTGAGTCAGCACGTTATATCGTGCATGGATCCCGAGGCAGTTATGTGAAATATGGCCTCGATCCACAGGAAGAACGTCTGAAAAATGGCGAGCGTCTGCCGCAGGAAGACTGGGGCTACGATATGCGTGATGGCGTACTTACCCGCGTGGAAGGTGAGGAACGTGTCGAAGAAACGCTGTTGACAGTGCCGGGGAATTATCCGGCTTACTATGCGGCTATTCGTGATGCGTTAAATGGCGATGGTGAAAATCCGGTTCCGGCAAGTCAGGCAATCCAGGTAATGGAGTTGATTGAGCTGGGCATCGAATCCGCCAAACATCGCGCGACTTTGTGCCTTGCGTGAAAAGGGGATGGTGCAATTAGCACCATCCATTTTTGTTACTTCGTGGCGACTTTTTCTCGCAGTGCGCGTTTTTCCTCTGCGCTGAGGAAAGCCATTTCCAGACCATTAATCTGTGCCTGGCGGATTTGCTCGCGGGATAACCCAGCAGCTGGCGCGGCAACGGTATATTCGTGAATGATATCCACTCCCTGTACGCCGGGATCGTCAGTGTTAATGCTGGCACGAATGCCATGCTCAAGGAACGTTTTCAGCGGATGTGCAGCCAGATCCGCCACGGTGCTGGTCTGAATATTGGAGGTCAGACAGGATTCAATACCAATTTGTTGCTCGGCGAGAAAATCCATCAGCGCCCGATCTTCAATGGCTTTTACGCCATGTCCAATACGCTCCGCCCCCAGTTCACGAATCGCCTGCCAGATGCTTTCCGGCCCGGCAGCTTCGCCTGCATGGACGGTAATATGCCAGCCCGCATCACGCGCGCGGTTGAAATGAGAAAGGAACAGACTTCCCGGGAAACCAAGTTCATCACCGGCTAAATCAAGTGCGGTAATCTGGTCACGGTGGGCTAAAAAGGCCTCCAGCTCTTGCTGACAGGCGGCTTCGCCGAAGGTCCGGCTCATAATACCGATAAGCTTCGCCTGCACACCAAAGGTGCGGCAACCTTCACGTACGCCATCGATCACCGCTTCGACAACACCCGCTACAGGCAGCTGATGTGCCATTGCCATGTAGCCCGGTGAAAAACGCAGCTCGACATAGTGCAGGCCGTTACGGGCTGCATCTTCAATGTTTTCAAATGCCACGCGGCGGCAGGCATCAAGAGAGGCGAGAACTTTAACGCCCCAGTCAAGTTTGGTCAGAAAGCTCACAAGATCGGGTTCGTTGGCAATGACCTGAACGTGGGGAATCAGTGTTTCCAGGGATTGTGCAGGAAGCGAGATATTATACTGGCGGCCAAGTTCAAGAATGGTCTGGGGACGAATGTTGCCATCAAGGTGGCGATGGATATCAGTTAATGGCAGGGTGGTATCAATCATGGTCGCACTCTTTTTCTGGATATAAAAGTGCGCACCATTATAAAAACAAAGCAGGGTAAAAATCCACGATTGCGCAACGATTTTTTACGTTGCGCAATTGGGGTTAACGAACAGCGCGGATGGCGTTAATTAATCCAGCAACACCTTTTTCCAGTTTCGAACGCGGGCAGCCGGCATTGAGACGGACAAAACCACGACCTTCTTCACCGTAGGTATACCCCGGCATGATCGCGACCTTCTCTTGCTCGATAAGCGCTTTTTGCAACGCGTTGTCGTCAATATTCAATGGACGTAGATCAAGCCAGGCCAGATAAGTGGATTGCGGGATCTGCCAATTGAGTTCAGGGAACGCGGCGTTCATTTTATCTGCAATATACGTCAGGTTATCTTTCAGATAGACGCGTAAGGCATCCAGCCACGGTGCGCCTTGCTGATAGGCGGCGATATGAGCAGTTAACGCCAGTACCGAAGGGGAAGAAAGCCCATCACGTCCTTTCAGTGCCGATAAATAGGCATCGCGGCTACTGCTATTTTCTATAATCCCGTAAGCACCGGTCAGGGCGGGAATATTGAAACTTTTCGATCCCGACGTTAGCAATGCCCAGTCTCCGCGCGCCACATTACTCCAGGGAATATGCGGCTGCTCGCCCCAAACCATATCCAAATGGATTTCATCGGAAATAACCCGCACACCATGACGCTCACACAGGTCAGCCATGATCTCCAGCTCATCGCACGTCCACACTTTCCCGGTAGGATTCTGTGGGCTACACAGGAGCATAATTTTACATTCTGGTTTCGCCAGCACGGCTTCCAGCTTGCCCATATCGCAAAACCAGCCGTCAGCCTGCTTCTCTAAAGCAACGGGCATTACTGTGCGCTGGTTACCTTCAATGGCCTTGTAAAATGCGTCATAGGCGGGTGTGTGGATCACCACGCCTTCACCTGTTTCAGACCACTGACGAATCAGTTCTGAAACCATATAGATAACAGAAGGGCCATACACCACCGACTGCGTATCAATTGCGGTGTAATGCTGGGTGGAAAACCAGTGGGCAATAGCCGCGAGAAACTCATCGTTTTTCCAGCGGCTGTAGCCAAACACGCCGTGCATCAGGCGATGATTCAGCGCCTCGATAATGCAGGGGGCAGTGGCAAAATCCATGTCTGAAATCGTGAACGGTAACAGGTCAGCAGTGCCGAAACGGTCAGCGACATAATCCCACTGCGTACACCATGTGCCATGACGATCCACGACCTTTGAAAAATCGAACATATCTTATCCTTATGCCTGAACAGTATGCATCAGACCGGCCATTTCATCTTTTACTGACTGAACTTGTGGCCCGATAACAACCTGCAGGTTATGTTGATTAAGTTGTACTACGCCAATTGCCCGATTGTCCTTCAGTGCCTGCACATTAACAAGCGACATATCTTTCACAGACAAACGCAGACGGGTAATGCAGTTATCGAGGCTGACAATATTGTCGGCACCGCCTAAGGCTTCGAGGATTGCCGGAACGTTGTAACCTGATTTACCCGGCGCACCGGCAACGGCTTTTTCGATTGAGCTGGCAACTTCGCTATCGCGCCCCGGGGTTTTCAGATTGAAGCGGGTGATAGCGAAACGGAAGATGACGTAGTAAACGACAAACCAGATTGCCGCCACCACTGGCACCATGTACCACTTGGTTGACAGACCATGCAAAATACCGAACACCACGAAGTCGATGATATTGCCGTCGGTATTACCGATGGTGACGCCGAGCACAGACATGACGGTGAAGCCGAGGCCGGTTAACAGCGCGTGGATGACATACAGAACTGGCGCTACGAACAGGAACAGAAATTCCAGCGGTTCGGTCGTGCCGCCAACGACACAGGCGATCAGGCCAGAAATCAGCAGCCCTTTAATTTTATGGCGATTTTCCGGGCGCGCGCAGTGATACATAGCTAACGCTGCACCTGGCAGACCGCCGAGAAACGCAGGCATTTTGCCTTGCGAAAGGAAACGCGTGGCGCTTTCAGAAAAACCGTGAGTGGTCGGGCAACTCAATTGCGCCTGGAAGATGGTCAGTGCGCCGCTGACGGTTTGACCGCAGACTTCCTGCGTGCCGCCTGCGTCGGTAAAGCGAATTAATGCTACCAGAATGTGATGAAGACCAAACGGCAACAGCAGACGTTCACCGGTACCAAACAGCATCGGTCCGAAATCACCCGCGCTGTTTATCATATGGCCCAAGCCGCTAATACCCATGGCGAAAATCGGCCAGACTAACGGAATCACCAGACCGACAAGGCCCATCACCAGCGAGGAGATGATTGGCACGAAGCGCGTACCGCCGAAGAATGCCAGCGCATCCGGCAGGCGGATATTATGGAAACGCTCATGGAGCATCCAGACGATAATACCGGCGATCACCGCACCGAGGATCCCTGTATCGATCGACTGGATCCCAAGAATGCTCTGAATGTTATTGGCTTTCAGAACCGCGGCGTCCGTGGTTGGCAGAATGCCTTTATTGGTCAACCAGAAGTTTACCGCGAGATTCATTACCGCATAACCGACAAAGCCAGCAA
>NZ_PTRX01000059.1:0-5833 GCF_002966045.1 Escherichia sp. MOD1-EC5189
ATTCACCCGATCGCGATGGACGACGGTCTGCGTTTCGCAATCCGTGAAGGCGGCCGTACCGTTGGCGCGGGCGTTGTAGCAAAAGTTCTGAGCTAATTGCCGATAACATTTGACGCAATGCGCACTAAAAGGGCATCATTTGATGCCCTTTTTGCACGCTTTCGTACCAGAACCTGGCTCATCAGTGATTTTCTTTGTCATAATCATTGCTGAGACAGGCTCTGTTGAGGGCGTATAATCCGAAAAGCTAATACGCGTTTCGATTTGGTTTGCCTCGCGATCGCGGGGTGAAAATGTTTGTAGAATACTTCTGACAGGTTGGTTTATGAGTGCGAATACCGAAGCTCAAGGAAGCGGGCGCGGCCTGGAAGCGATGAAGTGGGTCGTTGTGGTGGCATTGCTCCTGGTAGCAATTGTCGGCAACTACCTTTATCGCGACATTATGCTGCCGCTGCGTGCGCTGGCCGTAGTAATTCTGATTGCTGCAGCGGGTGGTGTCGCGCTGTTAACGACAAAAGGAAAAGCAACCGTTGCTTTTGCCCGTGAAGCGCGTACCGAAGTCCGTAAGGTCATTTGGCCGACTCGCCAGGAAACATTGCACACCACGCTGATTGTGGCTGCGGTTACCGCAGTAATGTCACTGATCCTGTGGGGACTGGATGGTATTCTGGTTCGCCTGGTATCCTTTATCACTGGCCTGAGGTTCTGAGATGTCTGAAGCTCCTAAAAAGCGCTGGTACGTCGTTCAGGCGTTTTCCGGTTTTGAAGGCCGCGTAGCAACGTCGCTACGTGAGCATATCAAATTACATAACATGGAAGATTTGTTTGGTGAAGTCATGGTACCAACCGAAGAAGTGGTTGAAATCCGTGGCGGACAGCGTCGCAAAAGCGAACGCAAATTCTTCCCTGGCTACGTCCTCGTTCAGATGGTGATGAACGACGCGAGCTGGCACCTGGTGCGCAGCGTACCGCGTGTGATGGGCTTCATCGGCGGTACTTCCGATCGTCCTGCGCCAATCAGCGATAAAGAAGTGGATGCGATTATGAATCGCCTGCAGCAGGTTGGCGATAAGCCGCGTCCGAAAACGCTGTTTGAACCGGGTGAAATGGTTCGTGTTAATGATGGTCCGTTCGCTGACTTCAACGGTGTTGTTGAAGAAGTTGATTACGAGAAATCTCGTCTGAAAGTGTCTGTTTCTATCTTCGGTCGTGCGACCCCGGTAGAGCTGGACTTCAGCCAGGTTGAAAAAGCCTAACCCAGCGATCAAAAAAGCGGCGATTTAATCGTTGCACAAGGCGCGAGATTGGAATACAATTTCGCGCCTTTTGTTTTTATGGGCCTTGCCCGTAAAACGATTTTTTATATCACGGGGAGCCTCTCAGAGGCGTTATTACCCAACTTGAGGAATTTATAATGGCTAAGAAAGTACAAGCCTATGTCAAGCTGCAGGTTGCAGCTGGTATGGCTAACCCGAGTCCGCCAGTAGGTCCGGCTCTGGGTCAGCAGGGCGTAAACATCATGGAATTCTGCAAAGCGTTCAACGCAAAAACTGATTCCATCGAAAAAGGTCTGCCGATTCCGGTAGTAATCACCGTTTACGCTGACCGTTCTTTCACTTTCGTTACCAAGACTCCGCCGGCAGCAGTTCTGCTGAAAAAAGCGGCTGGTATCAAGTCTGGTTCCGGTAAGCCGAACAAAGACAAAGTGGGTAAAATTTCCCGCGCTCAGCTGCAGGAAATCGCGCAGACCAAAGCTGCCGACATGACTGGTGCCGACATTGAAGCGATGACTCGCTCCATCGAAGGTACTGCACGTTCCATGGGCCTGGTAGTGGAGGACTAAGAAATGGCTAAACTGACCAAGCGCATGCGTGTTATCCGCGAGAAAGTTGATGCGACCAAACAATACGACATCAACGAAGCTATCGCTCTGCTGAAAGAGCTGGCGACTGCTAAATTCGTAGAAAGCGTGGACGTTGCTGTTAACCTCGGCATCGACGCTCGTAAATCTGACCAGAACGTACGTGGTGCAACTGTACTGCCGCACGGTACTGGCCGTTCCGTTCGCGTAGCCGTATTTACCCAGGGTGCAAACGCTGAAGCTGCTAAAGCTGCAGGCGCTGAACTGGTAGGTATGGAAGATCTGGCTGACCAGATCAAGAAAGGCGAAATGAACTTTGACGTTGTTATTGCTTCTCCGGATGCAATGCGCGTTGTTGGCCAGCTGGGCCAGGTTCTGGGTCCGCGCGGCCTGATGCCAAACCCGAAAGTGGGTACTGTAACGCCGAACGTTGCTGAAGCGGTTAAAAACGCTAAAGCTGGCCAGATTCGTTACCGTAACGACAAAAACGGCATCATCCACACCACCATCGGTAAAGTGGACTTTGACGCTGACAAACTGAAAGAAAACCTGGAAGCTCTGCTGGTTGCGCTGAAAAAAGCAAAACCGACTCAGGCGAAAGGCGTGTACATCAAGAAAGTTAGCATCTCCACCACCATGGGTGCAGGTGTTGCAGTTGACCAGGCTGGCCTGAGCGCTTCTGTAAACTAATGCCTTTACGTGGGCGGTGATTTTGTCTACAATCTTACCCCCACGTATAATGCTTAATGCAGACGTATATCCGAGATATTCGGGTTGTAGCAAGGCGGCAACTGAGTGAGTCGCCAGGAGCATAGCTAACTATGTGACTGGTGCGAACGAAGGAAGCCAACGCCGCTACAAGCTGAATAGCGACGGATAGAAAAGATTTGTTCGTTGGAGCCTGGCCTATCCAGGCCTCCGTCGAAGACCGCAGGAGTTTCGCAAGAAACTTAATCCCCTGCGTAGACGGTGACAGAACGCTAAGATTATTCTTTTATATTCTGGCTTGTTTCTGCTCACCGTAATTAAGACGCTCTCTCCGTTTGGAGGAGTGAAGTGAGTTCCAGAGATTTTCTCTGGCAAACATCCAGGAGCAAAGCTAATGGCTTTAAATCTTCAAGACAAACAAGCGATTGTTGCTGAAGTCAGCGAAGTAGCCAAAGGCGCGCTGTCTGCAGTAGTTGCGGATTCCCGTGGCGTAACTGTAGATAAAATGACTGAACTGCGTAAAGCAGGTCGCGAAGCTGGCGTATACATGCGTGTTGTTCGTAACACCCTGCTGCGCCGTGCTGTTGAAGGTACTCCGTTCGAGTGCCTGAAAGACGCGTTTGTTGGTCCGACCCTGATTGCATACTCTATGGAACACCCGGGCGCAGCTGCTCGTCTGTTCAAAGAGTTCGCGAAAGCGAATGCAAAATTTGAGGTCAAAGCCGCTGCCTTTGAAGGTGAGCTGATCCCGGCGTCTCAGATCGACCGCCTGGCAACTCTGCCGACCTACGAAGAAGCAATTGCACGCCTGATGGCAACCATGAAAGAAGCTTCGGCTGGCAAACTGGTTCGTACTCTGGCTGCTGTACGCGATGCGAAAGAAGCTGCTTAATCGCAGTTATCTTTTTAACGCATTCGCTTACGTATAAACTTATTCTGATATTCAGGAACAATTTAAATGTCTATCACTAAAGATCAAATCATTGAAGCAGTTGCAGCTATGTCTGTAATGGACGTTGTAGAACTGATCTCTGCAATGGAAGAAAAATTCGGTGTTTCCGCTGCTGCTGCTGTAGCTGTAGCTGCTGGCCCGGTTGAAGCTGCTGAAGAAAAAACTGAATTCGACGTAATTCTGAAAGCTGCTGGCGCTAACAAAGTTGCTGTTATCAAAGCAGTACGTGGCGCAACTGGCCTGGGTCTGAAAGAAGCTAAAGACCTGGTAGAATCTGCACCGGCTGCTCTGAAAGAAGGCGTGAGCAAAGACGACGCAGAAGCACTGAAAAAAGCTCTGGAAGAAGCTGGCGCTGAAGTTGAAGTTAAATAAGCCAACCCTTCCGGTTGCAGCCTGAGAAATCAGGCTGATGGCTGGTGACTTTTTAGTCACCAGCCTTTTTGCGCTGTAAGGCGCCAGTAGCGTTTCACACTGTTTGACTACTGCTGTGCCTTTCAATGCTTGTTTCTATCGACGACTTAATATACTGCGACAGGACGCCCGTTCTGTGTAAATCGCAATGAAATGGTTTAAGCGTGATAGCAACAGGCATTGCGGAAAGTGTTCCATTTTCCGGTCAACAAAATAGTGTTGCACAAACTGTCCGCTCAATGGACAGATGGGTCGACTTGTCAGCGAGCTGAGGAACCCTATGGTTTACTCCTATACCGAGAAAAAACGTATTCGTAAGGATTTTGGTAAACGTCCACAAGTTCTGGATGTACCTTATCTCCTTTCTATCCAGCTTGACTCGTTTCAGAAATTTATCGAGCAAGATCCTGAAGGGCAGTATGGTCTGGAAGCTGCTTTCCGTTCCGTATTCCCGATTCAGAGCTACAGCGGTAATTCCGAGCTGCAATACGTCAGCTACCGCCTTGGCGAACCGGTGTTTGACGTCCAGGAATGTCAAATCCGTGGCGTGACCTATTCCGCACCGCTGCGCGTTAAACTGCGTCTGGTGATCTATGAGCGCGAAGCGCCGGAAGGCACCGTAAAAGACATTAAAGAACAAGAAGTCTACATGGGCGAAATTCCGCTCATGACGGACAACGGTACCTTTGTTATCAACGGTACTGAGCGTGTTATCGTTTCCCAGCTGCACCGTAGTCCGGGCGTCTTCTTTGACTCCGACAAAGGTAAAACCCACTCTTCGGGTAAAGTGCTGTATAACGCGCGCATCATCCCTTACCGTGGTTCCTGGCTGGACTTCGAATTCGATCCGAAGGACAACCTGTTCGTACGTATCGACCGTCGCCGTAAACTGCCTGCGACCATCATTCTGCGTGCCCTGAACTACACCACAGAGCAGATCCTCGACCTGTTCTTTGAAAAAGTTATCTTTGAAATCCGTGATAACAAGCTGCAGATGGAACTGGTGCCGGAACGCCTGCGTGGTGAAACCGCATCTTTTGACATCGAAGCTAACGGTAAAGTGTACGTAGAAAAAGGCCGCCGCATTACTGCGCGCCACATTCGCCAGCTGGAAAAAGACGACGTCAAACTGATCGAAGTCCCGGTTGAGTACATCGCAGGTAAAGTGGTTGCTAAAGACTACATTGATGAGTCTACTGGTGAGCTGATCTGTGCTGCGAACATGGAGCTGAGCCTGGATCTGCTGGCTAAGCTGAGCCAGTCTGGTCACAAGCGTATCGAAACGCTGTTCACCAACGATCTGGATCACGGCCCGTATATCTCTGAAACCTTACGTGTCGACCCAACTAACGACCGTCTGAGCGCACTGGTAGAAATCTACCGCATGATGCGCCCTGGCGAGCCGCCGACTCGTGAAGCCGCTGAAAGCCTGTTCGAGAACCTGTTCTTCTCCGAAGACCGCTATGACTTGTCTGCGGTTGGTCGTATGAAGTTCAACCGCTCTCTGCTGCGCGACGAAATCGAAGGTTCCGGTATCCTGAGCAAAGACGACATCATTGATGTTATGAAAAAGCTCATCGATATCCGTAACGGTAAAGGCGAAGTCGATGATATCGACCACCTCGGTAACCGTCGTATCCGTTCCGTTGGCGAAATGGCGGAAAACCAGTTCCGCGTTGGCCTGGTACGTGTAGAGCGTGCGGTGAAAGAGCGTTTGTCTCTGGGCGATCTGGATACCCTGATGCCTCAGGATATGATCAACGCCAAACCGATTTCCGCAGCAGTGAAAGAGTTCTTTGGTTCCAGCCAGCTGTCTCAGTTTATGGACCAGAACAACCCGCTGTCTGAGATTACGCACAAGCGTCGTATCTCCGCACTCGGCCCAGGCGGTCTGACCCGTG
>NZ_PTRX01000005.1:0-233356 GCF_002966045.1 Escherichia sp. MOD1-EC5189
GGTCTGACTCCAATTGAATATCGGAATCAGACCTATATGCCTCGTGTTTAACTGTCCAACTTTTTGGGGTCAGTACAAACCGAGGCCAACGAATGAACCTAGCAATTCAGATGTTAGCCTCTTACCCGCCATCCGGCAAGGAGAAAGGCTATGAAGCACAACCCTCTGGTGGTGTGTCTGCTCATTATCTGTATTACGATTCTGACATTCACACTCCTGACTCGACAAACGCTCTACGAACTGCGGTTCCGGGACGGTGATAAGGAGGTGGCGGCGCTCATGGCCTGCACGTCCAGGTAAGGGCAAGCGCGGGGATTTTCCCCGCGCATCTGACTAGCGGATTCAGTTTCTCATGGCACCCCTTTTACACTTCAGTTAGTGCATGTTTTTTTCGATGCACTAATAGAACCATCATTACAGACAAATTTGCCGCCTGCCGTACAGTGTGAGATCCCCCCTTTCGAACCAGAACAGGGTTTGCGCCCGGCATCGGCATAAAAGGAAACAAGCGCTCCCATAACCAAGATAAGTGCCAATTTTTTCATATAACCTCCATGATTTATCGAATCTTATGTTCGATTTGAACGTTATACGCTGGTTTATTTTGATACCGTTGATGAGATCAAAGGTCGGGTGAATTGATTAAAGATAAGCCAGATGGACGTATGGACAAGGATTATGGTTTTATTTGTCATACAAATAAATATAATAGGCGCTTCCGATGTAGGCCCGTACTCTTCGCCTGTACCGCGGGTCGGTTTTAGTACAGGCGTTTTCTTTAAAGATCCTTCAGGAACGTTTACGCGGCATCATGCGTAGAAGTGTGTTGTCCTTCCAGAAATAGTGGTGTGCCAGTGCAGCTGCAGCGTGCAACCCGATGACAAAATATCCCAGATTCGCCAGCGTCTCATGCCACCACTTTAAGCTATCAACCCGTTCGAAATTGGCCTCTGCTGCGTAAGGCATTGTCATACCAAACGCAAACCACGGGTTGCCCCGGTTATACATCATCACCAAACCAATCACTGGTAGCGCAATAAACAGGAGATAAATCACCAAATGTCCCAAATGTGCCAGTCCCGTCATCATCGGTTTTGGTTTAGGTACAATCGGCGGAGTTGGGTATTTAAGCCTTAACAAAAGACGAACAACCATCAGCACGAGAATTGTGATGCCACAGGAAACATGAATCATGTTGATGAGCGGCCGATCGCTACGTGGGAAGAAACCACGAAACTCCATTGCGCAATACGCTGCGATAACCAGCAAAAAGACCAGCCAGTGAATGCCGATTTGTAACCTTGAATATTTATTTTCCATAACATTTCCTGCTTTAAAACAATTTGCCGTTAACATAACGAGCTTTTCTTAAAATTTCATTAAATATTGTTCACCCGTTTTCAGTACGTTACGTTCCACGGCAAGAATGTAGATTGCCCATCCCGCCATCCTGGTCTAAGCCTAGAAAGGATCAATTTTCATCCGAACGTTCCTGACAGGAGAAGACCATGAGTAAAGTTGGTATTAACGGTTTTGGTCGTATCGGTCGACTGGTGTTGCGTCGATTACTTGAAGTCAAAAGCAACATAGACATTGTCGCTATTAATGATCTCACTTCCCCAAAAATTCTCGCCTACCTGCTGAAACATGATTCAAACTACGGACCGTTCCCCTGGAGCGTTGATTTTACGGAAGATTCACTTATCGTTGATGGAAAAAGTATCGCGGTTTACGCCGAAAAAGAGGCTAAAAATATCCCGTGGAAAGCGAAAGGCGCAGAAATCATTGTCGAATGTACTGGCTTTTATACCACCGCCGAGAAATCGCAGGCGCACCTTGATGCTGGTGCGAAGAAGGTGTTGATTTCCGCCCCTGCCGGTGAAATGAAAACCATCGTTTATAACGTCAATGACGACACACTGGATGGCAACGACACCATTGTTTCCGTGGCGTCATGCACCACTAACTGTCTTGCACCGATGGCCAAAGCCTTGCACGACAGTTTCGGAATAGAAGTCGGCACGATGACGACCATTCATGCCTATACTGGCACCCAGTCACTGGTGGATGGCCCGCGAGGTAAAGATCTACGCGCTTCACGTGCAGCGGCAGAAAATATCATTCCCCACACTACAGGCGCGGCAAAAGCCATTGGTCTGGTGATCCCAGAACTGAGCGGCAAACTGAAAGGTCATGCGCAACGCGTACCCGTGAAAACAGGTTCGGTGACTGAACTGGTGTCTATTCTTGGAAAAAAAGTGACTGCCGAAGAGGTGAACAACGCGCTTAAAAAGGCGACAAATAATAACGAGTCATTTGGTTATACCGATGAAGAAATAGTTTCTTCCGATATCATTGGCAGCCATTTCGGTTCGGTGTTTGATGCCACGCAAACGGAAATTACCGCCGTGGGCGATTTACAACTGGTGAAAACGGTCGCCTGGTACGATAACGAATATGGCTTCGTCACACAGCTTATTCGCACCCTCGAAAAATTCGCTAAACTCTGACGCGCACAGGCGGAGGAAAATACCTCCGCCTCTTTCTCTCATTACGACTGTAAATAAACCACCTGGGTCTGCAGGTATTCATGCAAGCCATGTTTACCATCTGCGCCGCCAATACCGGATTTACGCCATCCGGCGTGGAATCCTTGCATAGCTTCGAAGTTTTCACGGTTGATGTAAGTTTCACCAAACTTCAGCCCTTTAATAGCTTTCATCGCGACGTTCAGATTTTGGGTATAGAGTGATGAGGTCAGGCCGTAATCACTGTCATTAGCCATTGCGATAGCCTCTTCCAGCGTGTCAAATGCGACCACTGGCAGCACCGGGCCAAAGGTTTCCTCGTGCATAATCGACATTTCCTGACGAACATCCAGTAGCAATGTCGGCGGATAATAATATCCTTTCCCCTCTACTGCCTTGCCCCCCAACGCCACTCTCGCCCCCTCTTCGACTGCGCGCGCCACTTTTTGCTCGACCCTTTCCAGCGCCGCGGCGTTAATCAACGGCCCCATCGCAATGTCGTTGCGTTCAGCGGGGTTACCAAATTGAACCGCCTGCATCGCTTCACCCAGCCGATTGACGAAATGATCATAAATGCCTTTCTGTACATAAACACGTTCTGCACAGTTACACACTTGCCCACTATTAATGACGCGTGAATCAACGATGGCTTTGACTGCCAGTTCAAGATCGGCATCGTCCATTACGATAGCTGGTGCTTTACCACCCAATTCCAGACACACTTTTGTGATATTTTTTGCTGCAGTCGCCATGATCTTTTCACCTGCAGAGACGCTGCCTGTCATACTGACCATTGCGACCTTTGGGTTACCCGCCAGTTCTTGCCCAACAGTTTCACCACGCCCCAGCACAAGGTTAAACACACCGCGTGGAAGGCCTATTTCATCGACAATTTTGGCAAAAGCAATCGCATTGTTTGGCGTAAATTCACTGGGTTTAATGACGATGGTATTACCGGTCAAAAGAGCGGGCGCCATTTTGCGGGCAATGAGGAAGAACGGGAAGTTCCACGGCAGAATGCCGGTAGTCACGCCAAGCGCACGTTTAAACAGAAGAATATTTTCTCCTGGACGATCGCTTTGAATAATCTCGCCTTCATAACGCCGTGCCCACTCCGCCATGTAATCGATATAGTCCGCAGTAAAAGCCACTTCGACTTCAGCCAGCTGCTGGATCTTGCCCCCTTCTTCAACAATCAGCGCACTGATTTCACCGGCGCGTTCGCGGATCCCGGCGGAGATTTTGCGCAACCAACTGGCGCGTTCAATGGCAGGCAACGCTTCCCATTCTGGTTGTGCACGTTCTGCTGCATCGATTGCCTTACGGGCATCCTCGGCCTGACCATCGGGAATGCGGGAAATGACCGCCTCTGTAGCAGGGTTTACCACATCAATCCATGCGTCTCCACGCCAGGTAACAAACTGTCCATCTATATACATAGGATGTTGAACGGGTACTGACATGGGCGACTCCTGTGATTTATATGTTTGTTTTTGGTAAATGCATTGTTAATTAACATCAATCATCATAGAGACGGCATCGTGAAAGGACAATTCTGTGAAGGGCTTCATAAAAACAAGTGTAAAAGGAATAAAAGGCAGAAATAAACGTCAGGAGTCATGCCCGTTTGCAAACAGTTGTTCTCAAACGGGCAATTTTCAACGTAGCGAGCGACTTTCCATCGCCTCGATAAGCACAGCATCGTGTTTCAGCCTTTGCCATGCCTGGGTGACTTCTGCAGGAAAATCAACGTGAACGATAAAATCTCGCCCACGGGGACCATAGCCATCACTATCATCGTGTAAACGTGGCATCTCACCGGTAAGCAGTGATAGATAACGCTCAACCGGCCATAATCCTTGCAACGGATTAACAAAGATTACACTGTCTGCGTTGTTTCCTAGCTGAGGAACGAATCCGGGATAACTTAACCAGCGAGGTGCATCTGGATTGTCCCCGGTCATACGGCGGAACGTCGCCATCGTGCGCCGCTGCATGGTGGGGTCCTGAACAACGATAGCCGTATGAACTCTTTCTACGGCCTGATTCAATAGCGCGATGCTAAAGCGTGCGTTTTCACCGCAGTTTGTTGACTGGTCTTCAATCCAGATTTTTTCATGCGGAATGTGCCAGAACTGATGAGCGATATCCGCCAGGATGGTAGCTTCTGCTCTGCCAGTGGTGCGGATAGTGTTGTAGTGCGGATGCTGTGCGATGGCGCTATACAAAAAAGTTGTCGAGTGACCGATACCACCACTAATCAGTAGAGGAATTTGCTGATCGCGGGCAATCTTACATGCCGCATCGATAGTCGGCATAACCGCATTGCCTGCAAGGATCACGCAATCGGCCTGATACGGCACCTCACCGGAGAAATCATCCTGCGCCAGCCACTGACCGATAACATTTATGGCATCTATGGTTGCCGGCGAAAGCGTCGGAAACGGGGTAATGTTCATGGTTCCTCCTTATCGTTCCCTTAAGAATACTGCGTGAGATAATAATGAGAAGCGGAGCACTCTGAAAGGAAGATGATGCTTTTTCTATCGCGCCATCGCGAACCAGACACTGGTTTTAGTCATACTGTATTTGCGGAGAAACTGTTGATAAAACATCAATAACATAATGTTCTATCATTTTTAAATGACAGATAATCTGGTGTGATATTTATATAATATTCATTCTTATATTTCTCAATCAAGGGAACATTTGGTATCCAGTGTATCATCCTCATCAACCAGATGTGTTATAAGCACTTTACCTCGTTAATTTTAATATTACGAGTTACAGGACAAAACATCACTCGCATTTAGTCCAGTAACTCGTAGTAGCCAGAGTATACATACCCATTGATAAAATGCCTGGCAATAAATTAACCCGCTATACTCGCACTCGTCGGCCCTGTTTCAATACTACCCACAATATCAATAATGTGACCCCAGAACATATCATCATCGTTATAATATAATGAATAATCTCCATTATAATCCATAGCCAACTCAACAAGATTTATTCTGCTAACAAACATATCTTCTGTAATTTCTTTATCTTCTTCATCTTGAAGCCAGTCATTGGCCAATTCAGTTAATTGTTCTGCAGCATATTGGCGGAACTCCTGATCTTTTTGCTGCATATTGTTAAGAAAGAAACGAAGGTTTTCAAAAGTCTGTTGCCAGGTGCTTCTATCATCTTTATCTACACTCATCATTACAGAAATATTCTGATCATTCCATTTCACTTCCCCGCTAAAATAGGAGTAGTCTTTATAAAGCACGAAAGTCCCCAATTGCTGCTCTTCAACAACAACCGGCTCGCGATATTCTTTCTGTATATTGAGTAGTTCCTCGCACTGAACATGATTTTCAAGGACTTCAAGGACATAAAATCGATTATAAAACTCGGTTAATTTCCCTTCCGGCGCAGTCCTGTCAATCAAGTCTCGTACTCTCAGGCGATATATACCACCAGACTGCATATTAAATGGCCACGCACAACCATGATTTTCCTTATTTTCTTCTGTTATCAACCAGTTGAGTCGTCCATCGCCTAGGTGGATTTCTCCCGTTGTCACACTCTTCCAGGCAAGTATGTGTTGAGTCGCTGTCCAGTAATTATCGCCGCCGCTCATACCGGCACCACCGCCAGCATCACTAAGAAGAACGATAATTTCTTCTTCTGTATCTTTAAATGTGTGACTAAATTTTTTGTATTCTTCAGCATTTAAATCCATTTTTGCCCCGGTGAAAAATAAATTTGATCAATAACATTGAGTGTCGCAGTAATGAATGTGTTATCGATAATTCAAAAATGACGCCATAAGCCTACTCGTTACGCGACGTAAGGAGTACCGCCCTTACTATTTTTCAGAATTCATAAAGAAAAAACCCGGCGCTAAATGCTTACCGGGTTTTAGATTTATCAGGCAAATAGCAGGATTAACCGCTAATCTGCTCCATCGCCTGCAAAATACGCTTATCCGAAATCGGATAAGGCGTACCAAGTTGTTGAGCGAAGTAGCTGACGCGCAGCTCTTCTATCATCCAGCGGATCTCTTTTACGTCTTCATCTTCACGACGTGCTGGCGGCAGTTTGTTGATCCACTGCTGCCACGCCTGCTGGACATTTTCGACTTTCAGCATCTGGGCGCGGTCGCGATGTGGATCAACCGCCAGTTTTTCCAGACGCTTTTCAATCGCCTGTAAATAACGCAGCGTGTCGCCCAGCCGTTTAAAACCGTTGCCAGTGACAAAACCGCGATACACCAGCCCGCCCATCTGCGCTTTAATGTCAGAAAGCCCCAGCGCCATGGTCATATCCACCCGCCCTTTCAGGCGTTTGTTGATATTGAACACCGCTGTGAGGATTTGCTCGACCTGCTTCGCAATATCCACCACCGTGTCGTTCAGTTCAGCGCGCACTTTTTCATGCAACGCAGCAAAGCCTTCTTCCGTCCAGACCGGGCCGCCCGCCTCATCAATCAACTTATCAACACCGCAGGAGATGCAGTCGTCAATGAGATCCAGCACTTTACCGTACGGGTTAAAGTAGAGACCAAGCTTCGCTTTGTTCGGCAGTTTCTCATGCAGATATTTAATTGGCGACGGAATATTCAGCAGCAGCAAGCGACGCAAACCACGCCACATAGCCTGCTGTTGTTCCTGCGGGTTATCAAAAAGCTTAATCGCTACGCTGTCACGCTCATCCACCAGCGCAGGCCAGGCCTTCACTTTGTAGTTGCCACGTTTCTGCTCGTAGTGATCCGGTAAATTACCGAAGCTCCAGATATGTAACCCGCTTTGCTCAATACCATCATCGGCAACGGCGGAAAGCGTTTCCTGCACTTTGCCTTTCAGGGCGTCTTTCAGATCCTGTAATGAGCGCCCTTCTTTTAGCTTCTTATTTTTGTCATCCACCACACGGAAGGTGATTTTCAGGTGATCGGGCACCTGATCCCAGTGCCAGTCTTCGCGGTCAACGGTAACGCCGGTCATCCGCCGTAGCTCGCGCTCAAGGCTGTCGAGCAACGGCAGTTCCAGCGGCGTGACGCGACCTAAAAACGCTTCGGCGTAGTTTGGCGCGGGCACAAAATTACGCCGTACCGGTTTCGGCAACGATTTGATTAGAGCAATCACCAGTTCACGGCGCAGGCCGGGGATCTGCCACTCAAACCCGCTTTCCTCAACCTGGTTAAGTAACGGCAGCGGAATATGCACGGTCACACCGTCAGCATCCGCCCCCGGCTCAAACTGATAGCTTAAACGCAGCTTGAGATTGCCCTGATGCCAGAAGTTCGGGTAATCCAGCTTGCTGATTTTTTCTGCCCCTTCTTTGATCAACATGCTCTTTTCAAAGTTGAGCAAATCAGGTGTTTCGCGGCTGACTTTTTTCCACCAACTATCAAAGTGTCGTGCAGAGATCACATCATGGCTGATGCGCTGGTCGTAGAACTCAAACAACGTTTCGTCATCCACCAGAATATCGCGGCGACGTGATTTGTGTTCCAGTTCTTCTACTTCTGCCCGTAGTTTCAGGTTTTCACGGAAGAATGCGTGACGCGTCTGCCAGTCACCTTCCACCAGCGCGTGGCGAATAAAAAGTTCACGACACAACGCCGGATCAATCTGGCTGTAGTTGACCTTACGCGCAGCAACAATCGGCAACCCGTAAACGGTGACTTTTTCAGTTGCCATCACCGCGCCCTGCGCCCGTTCCCAGTGCGGTTCGCTGTAGGAGCGTTTAATCAAATGCTGAGCAACTGGCTCCACCCATTCTGGATCGATGCGTGCCGCAATGCGCCCCCACAGGCGGCTGGTTTCTACCAGTTCCGCCACCATTGCCCATTTCGGCGGCTTCTTGAATAAACCAGAACCGGGGAAGATGGAGAAACGCGCGTTACGTGCGCCGGTATATTCCTGTTTATCGGCATCTTTCATGCCGATATGCGAAAGCAAACCTGTCAGTAAGGCGATGTGAATTTCGCGATACTCCGCCGGTTCGCTGTTAACCGGAATGCCAAGTTCTTTCACCACCTGGCGCAACTGAGTGTAGATATCCTGCCATTCACGCACGCGCAGATAGTTAAGGTAATCAGTACGGCACAGGCGACGGAAGGCGTTTGAAGAGAGCGCCTTTTGCTGCTCGCCAAGATAATTCCACAGATTTACAAACGCCAGGAAGTCGGATTCTTTATCGTGGAAGCGACGATGTTTTTCGTCCGATGCCTGCTGCTTGTCCATTGGCCGCTCTCGCGGGTCCTGAATAGAGAGCGCGGAAGTGATAATCATCACCTCACGCACGCAGCCATGTTTCTGCGCTTCCAGCACCATTCGCGCCAGACGTGGGTCGACAGGCAGTTGCGAGAGCTGGCGACCGAGCGGCGTCAGTTTATAGGCGCTGGCCTGTTCATCAGTGGTGATCGCGCCCAGCTCTTCGAGCAGACGCACGCCATCCTGGATATTGCGTTTATCCGGCGCTTCTACAAACGGGAACGCAGCGATATCGCCCAGCCCCAGCGCGGTCATCTGCAAAATAACCGAGGCCAGGTTGGTACGCAGAATCTCCGGATCGGTAAACTCCGGGCGCGAGAGAAAATCGTCTTCGGAATAAAGACGAATGCAGATCCCTTCTGACACACGACCACAGCGGCCTTTACGCTGATTAGCTGAAGCCTGCGAAATGGGCTCAATCGGCAAACGCTGCACTTTGGTGCGATAGCTGTAGCGGCTGATACGCGCCGTACCTGGGTCGATAACGTATTTAATCCCCGGCACGGTCAGCGACGTTTCCGCGACGTTAGTCGCCAGCACAATGCGCCGTCCGCTGTGCGACTGGAAGACGCGGTTCTGCTCGCTGTTCGAAAGCCGTGCATAAAGCGGAAGAATTTCCGTATGGCGTAAGTTCAGCTTGTTCAGCGCATCGGCGGTATCGCGAATTTCTCGCTCGCCGCTCATAAAAATCAGAATGTCGCCAGGGCTTTCCTGGCTCAGTTCGTCTACGGCATCGAAAATCGCCTGCAACTGGTCGCGCTCGGTGTCATCAGCTTCTTCAACAATCGGGCGATAGCGCACCTCCACCGGATAGGTACGACCGGAGACTTCGATAATCGGCGCATTATTAAAGTGGCGCGAAAAGCGTTCCGGGTCGATAGTCGCGGAAGTAATAATGATTTTTAGGTCAGGACGCCGCGGCAGCAACTCTTTCAAATAGCCGAGCAGAAAATCGATATTCAGGCTGCGTTCGTGCGCTTCGTCAATAATGATGGTGTCGTACTGCATCAGCAGGCGGTCTTGCTGGATCTCTGCCAGCAGGATACCGTCGGTCATCAGTTTGACCATCGTGTTATCACTGACGTGATCGCTGAAACGCACTTTGTAGCCGATGCAACCGCCCGGCTCCGTTTGCAGCTCTTCCGCAATACGGTTCGCCACCGTTCGTGCCGCCAGACGACGCGGCTGGGTGTGGCCGATCAGCCCTTTAATCCCGCGGCCCAGTTCCATACAGATTTTCGGTAACTGAGTCGTTTTACCGGAACCCGTTTCCCCGGCGACGATCACCACCTGGTGATCACGGATTGCTTCGAGAATGTCCTGCTTTTTCTGACTAACCGGCAAATTGTCCGGATAAGTGATTTCCGGTCGTGCTGCTTCACGCAGCAGGACTTTCCCTGCCGCCTGGTCAATCTCTTTCGCCATCTCCTGGAAAATGGCCTGTTGTGCATCAGGATTTTTAACCTTCTTCACGCCGTGCAGACGGCGGGAAAAACGCAGTCTGTCACGCAGCATCAGCGAATCCAGCAGCTGCTGCAAGGCCGTAAAGGTCAATTTCTGTTGTTCTGTCATAACGTTAGTGGGCAGTAGGCTGCCTGATTAATTTTCTTTTAAATGATAGATATAGAGTACCACATCGCGGCTTTCTATGCGTTGTTCAATAAATTCGAACATAGGCTTCGATTTATTGCGCTATCTCTGTGGCAGGATTGTGAATAAAGTGTCAACAAGCAACGGGGCATCGCCCATTCAAACATCTATAAGGAAACACCATGAGCAAGGTATTAGTTCTTAAATCCAGCATCCTGGCAGGGTACTCTCAGTCTAATCAGTTGTCCGATTATTTTGTTGAACAATGGCGCGAAAAGCACTCCGCTGATGAAATCACCGTGCGTGACCTGGCTGCAAATCCGATTCCGGTACTGGATGGCGAACTGGTTGGTGCACTGCGTCCGAGCGATGCGCCGCTGACTCCGCGTCAGCAGGAAGCTCTGGCGCTTTCCGATGAGCTGATTGCCGAGCTGAAAGCCCACGACGTTATCGTTATTGCGGCACCGATGTATAACTTCAACATCTCAACTCAGTTGAAAAACTATTTTGACCTGGTGGCACGTGCAGGCGTTACTTTCCGCTATACCGAGAACGGTCCGGAAGGTCTGGTAACGGGTAAAAAAGCCATCGTTATTACCAGCCGCGGTGGGATCCATAAAGATGGCCCAACGGATCTGGTAACGCCGTATCTGTCCACATTCCTGGGCTTTATCGGCATTACCGATGTGAAATTTGTCTTCGCCGAAGGGATCGCGTACGGCCCGGAAATGGCAGCGAAAGCGCAGTCTGACGCGAAAGCAGCCATCGACAGTATTGTTGCTGCATAACCGGACACTATTTTGATGTGGACTGTAGATATTCAGTCCACATCTCAATCCACTTACCTGTTTTCCCACAATCTCAGCATCGCTTTGTGCTCGTCTGTCAGCACAATCGGCGGGCGTCTGACGCGAATATAGTTAATCGCTTCATCAACGGTTTTACAGTGTCCGTAACATAACAGCCATGCGGCCACCACCAGCGCACTGCGCGATAATCCCAACGCGCAATGGACCAGAATGCTGCCTTGCTCTTTGCGTAATGTTTCCAGCATCGCCACGGCCTGTCGGAGCTCCCCCTCTTCCGGAACCACCAGATCCAACATCGGTACACAAAAATAGAGTCGATCTTTTGTCGCGCGTCCGCGAGGGAATTCAAAGGTGACGTCCAGAACTGCATTCTGTGCCGGAATATGTCGTGGAAACGCCCCTAAATAAACACCCGCAGTAATTTCGCTCACTGGCTCCAGGCGAAGGCAAAACCAACGCATAGACAGCCACATCCCGATGCGCCAGGGCAACGTCAGCCAGTAAACGGCAGGCGGGAGTTTCCCCTGACTATCTTTCCCTGTTGTTATCGCGCCAAGCCCACCGTACCCACGGCCAATAATGAGTAGCGATAATACTGGCCAACATAACCAGACTGACCACCGTAACTGATTCATCATCATTAGCGTCATCAATACTATGCACGAACACGCGCCTACGACATAAGGCAGTGCTATTTTGATTCGACGTTGATCAGGTATCTGGTAGTTCCAGCGACGGTCGACGGGCACCATCCAGTCAATCAACATACCTACCGCCAGCCCTGTGATGACATCAATAAAATGATGCTGCCAGGTCGTCAGCGTAGAAATAGCGATGAGTAAAAACCATCCGCCACAGACTTTACGCCACCTCACAGCCAGATGCTGACGAAAGTGACGCCAAAGTAGCCAGCAGAGAATAATATGCAGCGAAGGGGACTGGTTATAAGGCAGATCAAACAGTTCAAGTTGCGAAAATAGCCATCCCGTCGCCCCACTCACTTCAGGGCGGATAAAACTAAACTTCAGCGGATAGAGCAAAAAACCGCAACAGGCCATTACCGTTGCCAGAATAAGCCGGTGGACCAGTCGGCGCTGTTCGAATATCGAGCGACAAACGAACAGCGAAAATCCATATAAAAGATCCAGACTCCAGTAAGGAACAATAGTCCAGGGAAGAAAAGGGATCGCCGTTTCCCAACCGAATACCTGACTGGGGATATCATGGTTGTTAAGATCCTGAAACGCGGTGAACTGATTAAGAAATCCATATGTGAAGAAGAAAAACGGGGCCAGCAACAATAACCAGCCAGCTCCTTGTAGCAATACGCTCCGGCGTTCAGTGGTCACGACGCACCGCCATCGAAACCGTAAAAATGCCCCACTCATCAATCCGTTGTGTGCATTTATCAAATCCGGCATTACGCACGAGCGAATCCATCTCCCCTTGCGAACGCACGCGCATTACCCACGGTTTACCATCTTTATGACTGGTTAACACCCCGGCAATCAGCTCCAGTTGTGGGTGCCACGGCTGCCCGGTGTAGATGAGAATGCCACCCGGTTCGATGGCATTGGCAAGACCAGCGAGGGAGTTTTTTACCTGCTCGTTTTCGGGAAAAAGCTCATACAGACCAGAGACAATCGCCAACGTAGGCCGCGGAGTTAACGCGCTGAGTTCTGCCGTATTAAACGCATCGCCCTGTTCAAAACGCGCCCGTCCAGACATTCCCTTTTGGGCAATCATCTCTTGCCCCTGTGCAACATTTAACTCACTGTAATCACGTAACAAAATATCGCTTACGGCAGGCTCGTTTGCCAGCGCATCCAGTACATAGCGCCCATGCCCTGCGGCAATGTCAACCACGCGGACGGCTAAACCTTTGGCGTGGAGATCGGCAACGGCTTGTTTAATCAGCATTTGTAAATGGGCTTTGCGCTGGCGAATACCGCGCCAGCCAACACTGTTCAGGTAGATTTTGTCGATAAAACGCCCGAATGCGTTACTGCCTTGCGGTTGATTTTGATAAACATAATCCAGCGAACTGCCTGAATCAAAGCCGGTGCTCATTCCGAGATGCAGGCCCGCAGATTGCGCCCCGAACAGTTTCATCGCCTTTCGCATAAAGCGATACGCCAAATCAATCGGCGATAATGGCACGGGTCCACAAGAAAGGAGCCGCCATCGATCCGCAGATGGTCCTGTGCGGTCTTCATGCTGATAATCAAATTTTTGCGACTTGTTAGCATATAAGCGACTAATAAAGCTTTGCATTTTTTCAAATGCCTGCGCCCTGTTCTCTTCACCCAACGTGTCGTGATAAAAGCCCGGCAGCAGATGCAGCTCTTTCAGAGGGCTACGTAATCTCTGATAAAAATCAATCTGCGGTTGGCGACGCACCACATAGTCATCGCCCGATATCAGAAGTTGCGTGGGGAGCGTAATCGCCGCCGCATCGCTAACAATACGTTCAGACGTTTTATAGAGATCGAGCAAGATATTGACGGCAATCGCCCGTGTGATCAGCGGATCATTATTGAAACTCGCTACCCGTTCCCAATCGTGGGTCAAATAGCGTCCTTTCACATAGGAATTAATAAAAAACAGACCACGCAGACGATGCCATAACGCCAGCGCAGGACGTGCCAGCGGCACATACAATTTAACCTTAAAGGCCGGAGAAGCCAGCACCAGCCCGCGAATAGCAGGCGCATAATCATGAACCCATGTGGCAACCAGCACTGCGCCGACGCTTTGCGCGATCACAACCACCTCTTCCAGCCCGACCTGGCTGTCGCTGGCAGCAAAACGGACAAATTCATCGCATCCTGCACTGAACGCGCAAGAGATGGGCTATAACCACGCGGCCCCGAAGTTTGTCCATGCCCTCGGGCATCCCAGGCATAAAAAGTAGTATCTGGCATCGCCAGTTCATCAACGATATGTTGTAGACGACCAGAATGTTCATGACCGCGATGAAATAAGACGATGACCTTTTTAACCCCTGGCTGTAAAGCGGGCCAGTGCCGATAAAACAACGCTGTATTATCACTGGCTGTAAAAAAACATTCCCCAGGGATGCGTGAATTTTCCATTTTCTCTATTTTCCTTCAGTAACAGCAGTAGCGAATAAAATAAAAAAATACCGGAGCGGTGAAAATTAATGAGCCAATCCTGTCAAGGAGTCCGCCATGTCCTGGTAATAGTTTTCCACTATCTTTAACACCAATATCTCGTTTGATGGCTGACATCACTACATCGCCGCAAAAACCACTAATACCAATTAACAAACCCGCTAATAATGCCTGTAATGTATCTAGCGGTGTCAGCAACGGTCCAATAATCAGTGACGCAATCATGGTGGTGATTACGCCGCCCATCAGACCTTCCAATGTTTTTCCCGGGCTGACTTTAGGGACCACTTTTCTTCTGCCGCAGGATTTTCCCCATAAATACTGTGCAATATCGTTTGACTCGGTTAATGCCAAAAGAAATAACACCAGTAACGCCCCGCCCTGGATATTTGTGGTTGGCAACATTAATAACCAGGCGGCATGACTCAAGGCGAAAACGGTCATTATCCAGCCACAAAAAATGGCGCTCACGGTATGCAGAAAACCGGAGGGGTCACCCACAAAAACTTGCCAGGTGGCTAATATCAGAAACCCAGCCAAAGGTATGAATAACAGAAACAGCTCAAAGTAATTAAAACCGATAAGCAAATAGTTAAGAGGAATAACCCAATATAACCAACGCGGAAAATGAACGGATATAAGCGTACAATATTCTTTCAATGCCAGAAAATTTATCAGCGCAAAAAACGTCAACGTCATCCAGCGTGGACCTGAAATCACTAGTGAAAAACAAATGACGATGCCCCACCAGGTACGAATACGTAATGTAACCTTACCCCCTTTTCTCTCCGGTAACCGCCATACCAGAAAACGGTTTATCAGCGTTGCTAAAATTAACAACGCGAAAAGTGTTGCCAGAGATTTTTCCAGCATTATCTTTCAGCACTCATAAAAAGCACACTCCGACAACGATTAATCGCAGTCCAGAGAAGCAGAATTGAAGCAATGCTCCATAAAAGATTATTCCATTGCATCCACTGTGGATAAATGGCAACGGCCAGCCCCCACAACCCAAATATTAACGCGCGATCGCTTTTGCCAAATGGACCGGCATAACTGCGAATACCGTTAATCGTCTGCGCGAGTAAACCGCAAAACTCAGTCAATATGGTGCAAAATAACATGAGTATTACGAGTGATGCGTTACTTTCCGGTAATAATAAAAACGGTAAATAAAGCGCAATATCGGAAATAACATCGCCAGTTTCATTCAAAATCGCCCCAAGACGTGTTTGCTGATTGCACTCACGCGCCATCATGCCATCCAGCGCATTGAGCGCCATACGGATAAAAAGCACGATAGGCAATAGCAAAAAGAGGATGGGTTGTGCCACCAACATCAACAGCAATCCGGTAAGAAGAGAAAGCGCCAGTGCAGCAAGAGTGATGTGATTCGCTGTAACATGGTGCTTATTAAGCCAAAACATCGTCGGCCTTAACAGCGACTGAAAGAGCGGTTTTATCTGGTAGAGCGTCATTATCAATCCTTGATAATTCGGTTTGCGCTATGGTGCATCAATTCCCCTGACGGAGATATCGCAACACGCCGCTTCATTAAAAATTCAGAATATATCAAGGTATTGGGGACTCACCGTCAGGAATGATTATCCCCAATAGATCAAGTGGTTAAAAATTATTACGCTGTTATTCAATACAACTCATCAAGTTTTCTCATCGCTTGTTCCCGTATTGCGCGCGTCTTACCGTTAAGCGCCAGCTGCCGAACTAAATCCAGTTCAGGGTTAACAAGCTCTAACGCCAGCAAAGGATCACGTTTCAGCCTCGCCTTCAATACATCAACTGGAAAGCGGGGATTATTCATCGCCACAATCCACCACTCGGGATCAATTTCTGCCGCCAGTGCCGCAGGGGGGGTGTGGCGGTTGCTAAGTGCGCCGAACTTGAAAAATGTGAGATTGCTTTTCGCCAGTGTACTCCACCATATACGATCCGGTTGTTTTGCCAGTACATCCAGTTGTGCTAACGCATCGGGGTCGAGTGCATAATAAACACGTAACGCTTCGTTAACCTGCGCACGGGAACTGTTTTCCTGCCTCAGAAAAAACTTCGCCCAAATATCATTGCGTGGCGTGTTTTGCTGTAATTCCTTGAGAACAACAGCGGGTAAATTATCCCAACTAATTAATGCACTCTCTAAAAAGTCCCAGTCGTCCGAACGTATCAGAGAGGTGGCATTTAATAGCATCTGGTCATCAACTTCACCGTAGCTGATAAGCTCAGACAAAATCATATCAGCGCTGGTTTCATATGCATCTGAATCTGCTTTGGGATTATTTTTCCGATGCGATAAAGCACGTTGCCAAATTTTTTGTTTCATCGACGTGCTCAGATACTGATTTTTCGCCAGATTACTCCACCCCTCAGGATCGTTGAAACGTGTCAATAACCGTTGTAGAGCAGCGTCAGAGTGAATTACCTGCATATCCCGACAGCAAAAGTAGGCAGGGGATTTTTTCTCCATCCTTTTAACAAAATTAAACTGTAAGTTATCTGGCAATGCTAAAAATAACACACGTATTAGATCATCGTCATTCTCGAATTTTTGGTATAAATATACTGCAACTTTGTCACTCTCTTGTGGCGTCATCCGCAATAATTGACCATGGTGTTTCATCTCTGCCAGCTTGAACGCTAAGCTTGTGACAACATTGTTTGATGAATCGTTCGCCAACTGCATTGCCTGATTGTAGGTGAGTTGTCCTCCAGCACCGACCTGACGAATAGAGGGATCATCACTGCGGATATAGCCATCAATAATGGATTCGGGCAATAACCACGCATCTTTATAAAGCTCCTGAATGATCATATCCCAATCTCTTTTCGCCAGAGTCATGACGATATCCAGAGGGAGATTTTCACGTAGCGCAAGATTCAACGGACCGACACCATCAGGTAGATGACTCATTCGCGTCATTATTTCGACAGAGAGCGGTTCACGGTCGAGCAACCCCAGAACAACAGGCTGGTAACCCAATTGCTGATCGGTCAACTCCAGAATCTCATTGTCAGGCATATATCTCGCCATACTTGCAATCGTTTGTCCATCATTGCTATTAATAAGTTGTTTGCGTAGGTTAGCTGAAATTCCTTTAATCCTTGGGAGAGTTCGCATTATGGCAAGATCAAATGTCGCAATATCTCGTCCTTCAAATGCAGCAACGTTGCCTTCATCCAGCATTTGCAATTCCTGCACTAACTCAGGAGAAGGCTTAGGGCGAAACAGCGCTTCTTTTTTCATCAGACTACAGATATTCCCTGCCATGCGAATATTGCTTCGCTTAAAAATTTCTTTCAGAGCATCTTCATCATTTATTAGACCCCAATAATATGCATCAGGATTTATTATCATCAGCGCTTTTTTGACATTTTCAGTGTCATTTTTGTTACTCGCACGGACCATGAATTCACTATTTGTCGAAAACGCAACAACAGGTGCAATTATGTCATTGATAAATATCCCTCGCGCATTAATACTCCCCTTAATCGTAGACGGATTATCGTAATATGAGTCGATAAATACCAGTCCACTTGCATTTATCGAACCGGTAATTAACAGTGGTGAATCCGTAACTATATTCGTTGCCGTCACGTTACCGAGAATAACCCATGGATTAGAAAGAGATAAAGTGGAAATATTACCTTTGACTGTCAAATTGCCAAGAACAATCAATTTTTGATTACTCTCTATATTACCGTCTACCACTAAATCGCCACGATGCACTTTCCAGTCCGATGCAGATAAACCGAAGGGGACAAGGTTCACGCTACTGTTGATAGCTTGTTCAACTTGTTGTTTATCTTCAGCGGTAGCCGCAGAAAAAAATGGTTCAATATCAACTGCATTTGCAACACATCGAAGGTCCGCCTGTACTGGAAGACTCAGCATAAACAGGGGAAGTAAACCTATCCAGCTGCAAATCCTGGGCTTAAACATATGCACTCCATGCCATTAAAAAAGAAACAAAAGGGAAATGCATCTTTCCCTTTTGTATATTCGTTATTCTCGCGAAATACCGTCCAACGTAGACAACACGTCCGCAGAAAGATGCAATTTTTCTGCGGCCATATTCTCCCGTAAATGAGCAACAGAAGACGTTCCTGGGATCAGCAAAATATTCGGTGAACGTTGTAACAGCCACGCCAGCGCCACCTGCATTGGTGTTGCACCCAGGCTCGCAGCAACATCGGAAAGCGTGGAGGATTGCAGCGGCGTAAAGCCCCCGAGCGGAAAGAACGGCACGTAGGCAATGCCGTCACGAGCCAAAGCATCAATCATTGCGTCATCAGCACGATGAGCAATGTTGTATTCGTTCTGCACACAGACGATTTCGGTAATCTTACGCGCCTCTGCAACCTGCGTCGTTGTTACATTGCTCAGGCCAATATGTTTTACCAGGCCTTGTTGTTGCATCTCTGCCAGCACGGTCAGGCTGGCTTCAATCGATCCTTCCGCTGGGCCATGACCATCCCCCATCATAACGCGCAGGTTAACCACATCCAGTACGTCCAGTCCGAGATTATGTAGATTATCGTGTACCGCTTTTTGCAACTCTGCCGGAGAAAATGCGGGCAACCAGGAGGCGTTCTCTCCACGCCGCGCACCAATTTTAGTGACAATTGTCAGATCGTCAGAGTAAGGATAAAGCGCTTCGCGGATAATCTGATTGGTGACGTGCGGACCATAAAAGTCGCTGGTATCAATGTGATTGACGCCCAATGCCAGCGCCTCACGCAGCACGGTTATAGCGACGTGGCGATCTCTTGGGGGGCCAAAAACCCCAGGACCTGCCAGTTGCATCGCGCCATAACCAAGACGGTTAACGGATTTTGTACCGAGAGTAAATGTATCGCTGCTCATCGCACCCTGCCCTGTAATAAAACGGATTAAGAAAAATCAGTATAGAAATGAAAAGAGATAAATAATGCGAAGGCGTAAACAAGATTACTGGATGAGTTGCTCTATTGTCCTGGAAGACACCAAAACAAAACGCGTCAAGCGCCGCATCCGGCAATAAAAAACCGCAACCTGTATCAGCGTTGCGGTTTATGCATCACATACTAAAAATTAGAACGTTTTCTTGAAGTTCAGCATCACGCCTTTATCGCTGATACCATCCTCTTTCCAGTGGTAAGCATCCAGATTCAGCGAACTTTCTTTGCTGCTGTACTTCACGCCGACGCTTGCCAGACTGTTGATGCCGCCGCCCTTTTGCCCATCATCGACATTAAAGTGCTGGTTGCCTGCGCCTGCCAGGCTTGCCGTGCGCTGGCTCTTGCTGTAGCTGAGGTTCGGCCCACCTTCCAGCGCGGCGTTCGCACTCCAGCCGTCTTTGCCTGCGTAGTCCAGCTTCAGCCCAACGATGCTGTCCACCGCCGTTTCGCTGCCGCTGTTCATGCTCAGGTTAAAGTCTCCGGCATTACGCTCCTGATAACCGCCTTCCAGCATGTGACGCAGTTTCAGACCCGCATATGGCGTGATTTTCAGCCCTTCGCGCGGTTCAAAGGTTTTCGCCCCTTCGCTACGGAACTCCAGGTACTGCTGTTTCACATTCGTGTCTGCCGTCTTACTGATGTCGCCGTAAGCCACCGAACGGCTGCTGTCCAGTTGGTGAATATCGTAACGCAGCGCGTTATTCCAGCTCATACCGTTGTCAAAGGACATCTGATGCTTCAGGCCAAAGAACTGGCTGTAGCCGCCTGTAACACCATTATCACCCGCTTTCTGCGCACCATCGCCGTCCAGACGGGCGATACCGTACTCCAGGCTCATGGTCTGGTTTTCGCTCAGGTCGAGGGTTTTGCGCAGCGCCAGCATGTCGTACTCGGTATTATTCCCCAGCTCTGCACGCGGATCGCCTTTCGCCACCACGTTAAATGCCAGACCGTTGCCCATCTTCGGTGCTGCGTCCGCCAACATGCTGAAGCGGTTACTCAACACGCGGGCCTCACGAAATACCGTGGTAGCCTGGCTCCCGCTGACTTGTTTCAGCGCGCTGTTCAGCTCTGCAGTGGTGCCGACGTTCAGACTGGTATACAGCTCGTTGTTGGTGTAACCCGCATCCAGCGCTTTTGCCACGTCATTCACTGAGGCATCCGTCGCCACATCGGTGTAGGCGTTTTTGCTCATGGTCACATCAACGTTGCCGCTGGCGTCGGTACTGCCTGTCGCCTGCCAGACAACAGATGTCGAAGTGATCGCTTGCGCATCGGTCAGGTTGCTGCCTTGCACCACATCATCAAAGCTGACGGTTTTGTCCGCCGTTCCCGCCGCAAAAGCGGTGTTGATCTCCACGCCTTTCATACTGGCGTTGTTGACCATCAGCTTACCGGCGCTACCGTCGGCGTTCGTTCCCACCACGTAACCATTGAGGTTGTTCATGCCATCGTTACGGCTAACGGAAGAAGAATGGCTGCCGTCGTATGGCGTAATGGTGGGTTCTTCCGGCGCGGTAAAGTCGACATAGTGTACTTCCGTACCGTCTCCCCCTTCGCCACTGCCTTCCATCGTCGTGCCAGATTGTTTAATTAATCCGGAACCATTCACGCTGTCGTCAATATAAACAGTGCCGTTGTTAACAATATGACCATTGCTCCCGAGCTTGCTGAAAGCCCAGGAATTATTGGCGTAGATATTAATCGTACCGTTGTTTTCAACCACACCATCCGCTTTGGCGTCCGATGCTAATTGCATCCCAATCATGCCTGTTTGTGTCGTGCCTTCGCTGCCGACATTGATGGTGCCATTGTTAACCATTTTTGCGCTGCCGTGCGCATTCATGGCGATGGTATTATTTTTATCAATATTGATAGTGCCATCGTTAATTGCCCGGCTACCGGCGTTATTATTTGGCGTCGTAACCTGGCCGTTAATCACACCTGTCGTACCGTTATACAAGGTATGCCCATTACCGCCGGTAGCGATATCAGCATCCCCATTCACTGTACCCCAGTTGTTGAAATGCCCAGCCCAAAGTCCGTTATCAAGAAGATCGACAACACCACCGTCCAGGTTATTGAAGGTCGCGTTTTTATCAACCGAACCACTATGAACCGTTCCTGCGTTATTGAAGGTGGCTGCGGCAGAAAAATTCACTTTATTGACCGTTCCATCCGCTTCGTTATTCATCACGGCAGAAGCTGAGGCCCCTTTCCAGGCTGTTACCGTCCCGGCGTTATAAAACGTACTGGCCCATTGTTCAACAGTGTTCATGGTGCCGGAATTGTTGATAACAGAACCCGCAACAGTTGTACCTACCAGCCCGGTCACCGTACCTTCATTAGTGAACACGCCGCCATCCACAGAAACGGTTTTTGTCGTGCCCTTATTGGTGTATTCCCCACCGGTTGCGATATCAACCTCATTAATACTGCCCGTGGTTTCATTGACCAGATGGCCGAAGTCAGCCACGGTGACAGGCCCCCCGGTAACCGTACCCGCGTTGGTTACCAGAGTTTCGGCGGTTGCCGTGATATCAGTCGTACCGCCATATGAAGACAGGTTAAGCGTTTCCCCGTCAGCCGTAATAATGTCACCATTTCTCCAGCTTAATGAAACAACTCCGTCAGTCGGGTTATAGGCGTTACTGTCCTGGCATATACCAAAAGTACAGATGGTTCCGTAATTAACGATGGTCCCGCTGCCATCGTTATAGAACGCCTGCCCGTTTTCAGCATTGATATTGATGATGCCAGTCTGGTCATTAACTGCGCTACCGCCATTATAAACCGCCATACCGACAAGTTTATTCGCCCCCAGGCTGTCATCATAGTTCTCATTCTTCTCGAGGTTGATGGTGCCCTGGTTAACCACGGTGTTACCGGTGCCGTATGCCGCCATCCCGGCCCCGGCATTGTCGATAGTGATCGTGCCTGACAGCTGGTTAAGCGCGGTAGCATTTTGCCTTGCGCCACCATAACTGTCCGTTCCTACCGCCATGCCGACACCATAATTTTTTGCATTGCTGCTGCCGATATCGTTGCGTAAGGTGGTGGTATCGTTTTCATCTACCCAGATCGTATCCAGGGTAATCTGGCCTGCATTTGTTACAGTCGAATGATTAATCGCCAGCATACCGACATTACCCCGGCCATACATATCAATAACGCCATTCGCACCATTTAGCGCTGAACCATTATCCTGAGCAGTCATGCCTGTCATACTAACGACGCCGCTAGTGAAAACAGTGGGATCGCTCAATGACAAAGCATTGAACATGTTTAAAACGCTATACTGTTCCATCACTTTAGCCGTGATGGTACCGTTATTCACAGCCGTTCCGCCTGAGGAGCTATAGAAGGCTTTATTACCTATTTCCGGCGATGCATCAATTGCGGATGAGTAGTCATATTGTTCTAGTAAAACAGTACCGTTATTCGTCGCGACGGAACCCGTGTCCGATATACCAACAAACCCTATATTCCAGAGTTCAACAAACCCGTTATTGATAACTTGCGACCCTGAACTGGCGCTAAGTATTTCTGATGGGTTATTGTAATAATTCGCGTAAACATCAATGTCCTTCATACTGAAGGTCGCATCATCCGTGATTTCAAGAAAGGCATTATTGCTTGTCTGAATAATATCGGTATAGCCCACAGGAAATTCACCGCTGATTACGGAGTCTCCCCCCAGATAAACCGACGAATGACCATCAATCTGAATGAGCGGAATATCACCATAGCCCGTACGACTGGCCGCAGGGGCTGAACCGTCCGTCATGGACGATGCTTCACCGATCAGTTGAATACCACCCCGTAAGGTAACGCTATTGTCATCCCCTGAAACCACCAACCCACTGATGTTTTCCTGACTACCACTGAAATTACCATAGGCGTGTTGCGCAAGTTCGCTATCAACCTTCAAAGTTAATTGACCATCAAGCATGAGGTCATTACTGTTACCCGAAACACGAATGCCCACGGAAGGGTCGAAAAAGTGCTCTGCTGCATTATCAGCCGTCTGATCTTTATCCACCAGAATATTTCCGGTAATGTCGATATTATTACCATCACCCGAAATATTTACTCCGGTAGCCATATTGCCAGTCACATTAAGCTCATTTGTCGCCAGCGTCATGGCGTTATTATTTCCAGAGACATCCAGACCGGTTGAATAATCCCCTACATCCACACGGCCAGCCAGAGAAATCAGACCATCATCTCCGATGATGCGAATCCCGGTACTGAAATTATCAGCAATGATGTCCCCCACATTGATAAGGGTAGAATGATTACCCTCAATCAGAATCCCTGTCGCATTGGCCTCTGAACTACCATTACTGACGGAAATATCCCCCCTGTTAATGAACGTCGACGCATCACCACTGAGAGAAACACCCTGCGATTTCTCATCCACCACCGTTATATTGCCTTTGTTGCTGACGACTGCGCCATTGCCCTCAACATCAATACCCCGTGCAGCATTGCTAACGTATAAATCCCCTTCCTGTATAACCGTCGCATTATTACCAACGATTTTGCTGCCCGTTGAATTTTGCCCATCAACCGTCATATGTCCTTTATTATCGGTCCTGACATCATTACCGCTAATAACGGCCCCTATTCCGCCGTTATTGACAGCGGAGTCGCCAGTGTTATTTAAGATTGTACGATCGCCATTGACGATAACCGCCGTGCCAGCATCGACCACCGTCTGACCGTTATTATTGATGGTTATATTATCGCCGGTCAGGATACCGACCACCGAATCTTCACCGACAGCCTCTGTTTTACCCTCGTTTGTCAGCGCAATGTTGTTACCATTAATCATCATCACCGTGCCGCCATTCAGGGCCGTGTTACCGCCCTGGTCAGTGATAATCGCATCATTAACGGTAATTATTCTGCCCGTTGTTCCATCAGACACGACACTGGCTAACTGTGTGACGTGGAGTTTACCTTCGTCATCGTAGCGCCATTCCATATCACCTGTGGTACTCACACCACTAAAGATGGCGGTATGAGTCTCTTCATGGTTTTCCCACTCTGTCACAATGGTTTTTCGGCCATCTTTTGCCGACAGCGTGTAGCTACCATCGACATTCTGTATATAGGTGAACGTTGCCCCGCGAATCTTCAGGGTTTGCGCGTCCTTGTCCCATGTCACATTGTTATCAAAGACAACGGGTTCTGTTCTCGGTAGGTCAACATCATCACCGCTATTGTCGGGTGGAATAACATTACCGCCGTTATCTGGCTTTACAGGTATACCTGAATCTTCATCACTGGGAACGGGTAGCGGTAGAGGGCCATTATCATCTGGCGGTATGGGCTGAGGAAAAGAAGAGTGAGCAGAATGATCATTGTCATGAGACAATTCAATCACTGCGAGTGTTGCCAGTACCGCCGTGGCACCTAATGCCAGTAACGAGCTGAAACCATTATTTGTAACAACAGCACATTTTTCTGGCATTGTTTTCAACTTCGTTGACGGTCGGGCGTGCCCTTCTGACTGACATGTCATTTGAGAGCTTCTGCGCATACTGTCTGCACTCTCGCCTTCTGTTATTTCCGCCCCCCAGCTTTGGCCACTTAACGCTATAGCGATACACGCTGATAATAACGTTTTCTTTTGCATGAGAAATCCTTTTCAATGAATGACATTTCAAATAATAAAATATGAGTAACAGATAAGAAATAGCCACAGGCTGTGTCATGATTTAATGTCTGCTCTTGAAATTTTATTTAGCAATCCCAGAACATTCAACTTAATTAGTATTTCGAAACCTCAATGCAGACACATAAAAAACAAATTATTCGATTACTTAGGCTATTTGTTGCATTAATACACATCCTCTAACAATAATCAGACAAAAAGCAATGTCAGCGTCAAATTGGGTAGCTGATTCATATTACTGATCACTCCGTAAATTCATTCATCGTGAAAATATTAACATTTAAACCATGTTCCATTTAATCAACCCACTGAAAATCTGGAGGTTATCTACTGCGGTTTGTTGTTGACTGCCCCTGATAGGATTACCAGGCGTTGACAGAAGATGAGGCTTGCAAGATGCTAAAAACAATGTGGTGTTACAAGCAATCCCATAAACCTCGTAACTTCACTTAAATGAGCGATGCCGTCCATATTTGGGTTGACTATAAAAATCCTTAATATTGAGGTTGATGATGATATTCATGATGGCGTTGGAAAAATAGGACACCCATAAAATATCTATACAGCCTTTAAATTAAATCATTGAAATATCGCTGTTGCATAGTGCTTATTTTTGCAACCATTTTCCGTTAATTCCCTGCACATATTCCCCCGGTTTGGCCCGAGCTACAAGCTTTTGTCCGGCAAGCTTCGCGATATCATCTACCGATACATTATTTTGCTTTGCCAGTTGTTGATAACTCACTTTACGTGCGGCATTAATCTCGGTTACTAATTTCTCTGTTTCAGCATCCGTTTTCAACGCAACCAAATAACCATAAAATGTTTCACCTACCCGCCCCTGAGTTCTGGCTTCATCCAGAGTCAATGCCATTACATTGCTGCTTACCAGCCCAACAAGAAACGCACAAAGAAGTAATGTTTTCTTCATCATCGCCTCAGAAAAGATCGCTACGAGTTTCAAGCAGCTCTTCGACATCTTTGTCTGCCTTGATGATGATCTCATGCTCAATTTTAACGTTCATATTGATAGTGATCGGTTCCTTAGGTGCAGCGACTTCAATGCGAGGCGTACAGCCAACCAGCATAAAAGATGACGTCAACGCAGCCAGTAAAATTTTCATTGTTTTTCCTCACACCTTTTTCCTTGCGGACAGCCATTTTCCGGCAGACGCGCGTTCTGCTCCAACCATGCCTGGAGATTATCGCCAAAGCGTAAACTGCGCCACAGGGTAAAAATATTCTCTTCATGATGGTAATTAAGGTTTACCGTACCACTTTTACCGTCGACGCGACTGGTACCTGTAATATTGGCCTGCATGGTTAACACACCGAGATTATCTAAATTAATTTTTGTCGATGAACGGCTAATTTCCATATAGCGCAACCAGTTAATCGCAGAACCCGCGGTCATATTGTCTTTCACCACCGCATCTGCGGTGTCTTTATCCAGCCGCAAGGTCATTGGTCCGCTATTTGCCAGCCAGCCGTCTTTAACTATCCATTTTTCATTGTTCAGCCATAAAGGCAATGCCCCACTAAATGCCCCGGACATGGCGAATTGTTTCGGATTGACGGCGCTAACCAGTTCGCTGGATGAGAGATTATTCAGCCGCAACAGCGCCGGGTCATGTTGCGGCATGCGTAATTGTTTCATCAGCACGTTACCGCCTAACACATCGACGCTAACATCGGTCAACAACAATGGTTCGTCTTCACTCCACGGATAACGCCCTTGCAAGTCAGCCGTAATATTTTTCGCTGTCACCAGATTAATCACTTCGGCAATTCGCAACGTAACGGGGCCGCGAGTCCCCAGATGCCAGGCTCCATCGGCAAAACGGAAAGGCAAAACAAAATCGACACCGTTAACCTGATTATCTGGCATCCAGGCACTACCGCCTTTCAACACACCGTGCCCTCCCGCGCGGAATCCTTGTTCAGGCGCAGCAGAAAATGCGACCTGGGCATATAGTTCGCCATCGCGTAAGTTCATCTTCCAGTCGGGTGGCACCAGCGGCTGGAATACGGTCAGTGATTGTTTAGGCCACCAGGCGTTACCGCGCAGACGAATACCGTCCCAGCGTCCATTTACCTGCACCGGCCCAATCTCACCAGCATGTAAATCCCCTTTGAAGAGGAAATATGTCGGATCGCGTCCATCGACACTAAATTTTAAGGTTGATGGCGGTAACACACTGCCACCCGTGAACAGCGTTTGCCCGGCGTCCAGTGACAGCGCGCCGCTGAACGAAGGATTCTGCACATCACGTACCCAGACGACGGGCTTGTCGAGAATCAATCGCGGCTTTTCTACCGTCATTGTCCCGTATTGCAATTTGTCAAAGCCGGTGGAGAGATCGGTCAGCGTAATCGTGCTGTCACGCCACTCACCTTTTCCTGCGACATCCCAACTGGCGTGCATTGGGGTAAAACTGCCCTTGCCCCAGTAACGCCACTGCCAGCGGCCAGCGTCGGGCAGAAAATCATTCGCCAGACCATCCATATGCAGCACGAAATCGCCCAGTTCATTTTCGTGCGCCTGCAAAATGGCCTGCAAACGCCCGTCAACGCCACGCTGGGTGACTTTAACACCTGCTAAAGGCCAGCGGATTTCATCAATATCCAGCGAATCGATGACTCTCCCCTTTGAACGTAGTAACGCACCCGGCTCAAAGGCCAGTGTTGGGTTAGTAACACTTCCGCTTAGCTGTGCAGGTAAGCGGGCATATAAAATGAGGTCCGCCTGTTTCGCTTCACCGGTCAGCTGCAAAGGCAGCTGGCTGTTATCCATACTTAATTTTCCTGGGCCAAAATTAAGCACCGCGTTGCCCTTACCCGCTTGCCCCTGGGTCAGCACACTCAGTCGTCCGCTGACCAGAGCGTTCTCAAGCCCTGCCTGCCAGTTGTCGACTTTGACACCCAGTCGTCCACTCAAAGGAAAACCTGCATACGGCCAGCTCCAGCGACCATCGCTTACGGTCAATTGTTGGCGAGTAATTTGCCACGGCAGATCGAGCAACGGATCGCCGTTATCCCGTGCCAGCACAATCAATTGCCCGCTATTTTCCTGCCAGTCCAGCTCGGCATCCACCAGTGAAGGCTCCTGCGGCAAGTTTAACGTCGCAGTAGCATGACCACTTACAGGAAGTCCATCCGGCACTAGCGGCATAGTAAATTCCCCCACCAGTTTAACTGGCGGCTGATTTTCAAACGCGACGACATCCAGTTCGCTGACTGTAAGTTGTTGCCCTTTCAGCTGGCCTTGAAATTTAACTTTTTCGCCCTGATAACGCAGTTGCTGGATATCGGAGTTTAATGCGAGAGAGAGTTTTCCCTGCCATTCCTGCCAGGGAGAAAAAATCAGTTTATCGATATTGATCCAGGTGTTAGGCAACATGGCCTGCCACTGCGCGAGGGTTTTTGGAGCGGCTGGCGATTGCTCCGTCTGCGGCAATTTCGCCAGACAAGCAGAATCAAGTTCTACCGTGCCGACATTCAATAACCAGCGGCTGGGATGAGAAAGGCTGGCGTTTGTGATATGTGCAAGCTGACAATCTCCTACCAGATAACGGAGATCGGGAATGATTAAACCTTTACGCGTAATGCGTGGGCTTTCATCTAAAGCAATACGTGTGCCGAGCGGTAGCCAGATGCCTGCCAGCGTGGGAACCCACAACCCGAGCGCCATCAGTAGCGTCAACGGCACAAGAATAATCAGTAATAGCAGCGCGAGAACGGCTTTATATTTACCCAACATGGGTAGTTAATATCCTGATTTAGCGAAAAATTAAGCATTCAATACGGGTATTGTGGCATGTTTAACCGTTCAGTTGAAGGTTGCGCCTACACTAAGCATAGTTGTTGATGAATTTTTCAATATCGCCATAGCTTTCAATTATATTTGAAATTTTGTAAAATATTTTTAGTAGCTTAAATGTGATTCAACATCACTGGAGAAAGTCTTATGAAACTCGCCGTTTATAGCACAAAACAGTACGACAAGAAGTACCTTCAACAGGTGAACGAGTCCTTTGGCTTTGAGCTGGAATTTTTTGACTTTCTGCTGACGGAAAAAACCGCTAAAACGGCCAATGGCTGCGAAGCGGTATGTATTTTCGTAAACGATGACGGCAGCCGCCCGGTGCTGGAAGAACTGAAAAAGCACGGCGTTAAATATATCGCCCTGCGCTGTGCCGGTTTCAATAACGTCGACCTTGACGCAGCAAAAGAACTGGGGCTGAAAGTAGTCCGTGTTCCAGCCTATGATCCAGAAGCTGTTGCTGAACACGCCATCGGTATGATGATGACGCTGAACCGCCGTATCCATCGCGCATATCAGCGTACGCGTGACGCCAACTTCTCTCTGGAAGGTCTGACCGGCTTTACCATGTATGGCAAAACGGCAGGCGTTATCGGTACTGGTAAAATCGGTGTGGCGATGCTGCGCATTCTCAAAGGTTTTGGTATGCGTCTGCTGGCGTTCGATCCGTATCCAAGTGCGGCGGCGCTGGAACTCGGTGTGGAGTATGTCGATCTGCCAACCCTGTTCTCTGAATCAGACGTTATCTCTCTGCACTGCCCGCTGACACCGGAAAACTACCATCTGTTGAACGAAGCCGCCTTCGATCAGATGAAAAATGGCGTGATGATCGTCAATACCAGTCGCGGTGCATTGATTGATTCTCAGGCGGCAATTGAAGCGCTGAAAAACCAGAAAATTGGTTCGTTGGGTATGGACGTGTATGAAAACGAACGCGATCTGTTCTTTGAAGATAAATCCAACGACGTGATCCAGGATGATGTCTTCCGTCGACTGTCTGCCTGCCACAACGTGCTGTTTACCGGGCACCAGGCATTCCTGACAGCAGAAGCTCTGACCAGTATTTCCCAAACTACCCTGCAAAACTTAAGCAATCTGGAAAAAGGCGAAACCTGCCCGAACGAACTGGTTTAATCTTGCCGCTCCCCTGTACGCCAGGGGAGCTTATTCAGATAATCCCCAAAGATATTTCATCCTCTATTCTTAAAATATTCCTCAGTCAGAAACCGTAATTGAGAACCACAATGAAGAAAGTAGCCGCGCTTGTTGCGCTAAGCCTGCTGATGGCGGGATGTGTAAGTAATGACAAAATTGCTGTAACCCCAGAACAGCTACAGCATCATCGCTTTGTGCTGGAAAGCGTAAACGGTAAGCCCGTGACCAGCGATAAAAATCCGCCAGAAATCAGCTTTGGTGAAAAGATGATGATTTCCGGCAGCATGTGTAACCGCTTTAGCGGTGAAGGCAAACTGTCTAATGGTGAACTGACAGCCAAAGGGCTGGCAATGACCCGTATGATGTGCGCTAATCCGCAGCTTAATGAACTCGATAACACCATTAGCGAAATGCTGAAAGAAGGTGCACAAGTGGATCTGACCGCGAACCAGTTAACGCTGGCGACCGCGAAACAGACATTAACTTATAAGCTGGCGGATTTAATGAATTAATAGCTGCCACAGCTCCCGGCGGCAAGTGACTGTTCGCTACAGCGTTTGCCGTTGGGTAATGCACACATCCCAATCGCCGTACCATCCAGTTGACGGGCAACAGAAAGCGAACCGCCGATCATTGCACAATTTGCTTCTCCACTACTGGACATCGACGCTTTTAAACCTGGCGCTACGTGCGCCGCAGTCGCCTGCTGAACAGGTTCACTACTACACGCCGACAATAATAAAGCGGCACACCCTACCAAAAACGCTGCTCGCATCTTTTCTTCCTCTGATCTTCAAGCCAAACGACACCGCCATAAATAATAGGCAGCACAGAGGGCGGCGTCGAGAGCTGTCCTGCGCGTTGCCCCGCATTTTTACTTTTTTATGGCTATTTTTTTGCCCTCTGTTTGATCAAAACATTCATTACGCTGATGTGGGGGACACAAAAGCGAAAATGCAGAAGAAAGCCATTTGCTAAAATTGAAAGATAACTACTGGGCGCGCAGCAATTTCGTGCGCCCCTCATTTGCGCAATGTAAGGGTGTCATATGATTACTATTGACGGTAATGGCGCGGTTGCTTCGGTGGCGTTTCGCACCAGTGAAGTTATCGCCATCTACCCTATTACCCCCAGTTCCACGATGGCAGAACAGGCTGATGCATGGGCCGGAAACGGCTTGAAAAACGTTTGGGGAGACACACCACGCGTGGTTGAAATGCAGTCGGAAGCGGGGGCTATCGCTACCGTGCATGGTGCTTTGCAAACTGGCGCCCTCTCAACATCGTTTACGTCATCGCAGGGTTTGCTGCTGATGATCCCAACGCTGTACAAACTGGCAGGCGAACTGACGCCGTTTGTCCTGCATGTTGCGGCTCGTACCGTTGCCACACATGCACTCTCTATTTTTGGCGATCATTCCGACGTCATGGCAGTGCGCCAGACGGGTTGCGCGATGTTGTGTGCAGCAAACGTCCAGGAGGCGCAAGACTTTGCTCTCATTTCGCACATTGCGACGCTGAAAAGTCGCGTGCCATTTATTCATTTTTTTGATGGTTTCCGCACCTCCCACGAGATCAATAAAATTGTCCCGCTGGCCGATGACACTATTCTTGAACTGATGCCGCAGGCAGAAATTGATGCTCATCGCGCCCGTGCACTCAACCCGGAACATCCGGTGATCCGCGGTACGTCCGCCAATCCTGACACTTATTTCCAGTCTCGCGAAGCCACCAACCCATGGTACAACGCAGTCTATGACCATGTTGAACAGGCAATGAATGATTTCGCTGCCGCGACAGGTCGCCAGTATCAGCCGTTTGAGTATTACGGGCATCCACAAGCGGAACGGGTGATTATCCTGATGGGCTCTGCCATCGGCACCTGTGAAGAAGTGGTTGACGAATTGCTGACCCGAGGCGAAAAAGTGGGCGTGCTAAAAGTTCGCCTGTACCGCCCCTTCTCCGCCAAACACTTACTGCAAGCATTGCCGGACTCTGTTCGGACAGTGGCGGTGCTGGATCGCACCAAAGAGCCAGGTGCGCAAGCGGAACCCCTGTACCTGGATGTGATGACTGCACTGGCAGAAGCCTTTAATAATGGCGAGCGCGAAACCCTGCCCCGTGTCATCGGCGGGCGCTATGGTCTTTCATCCAAAGAATTTGGCCCGGACTGTGTACTGGCGGTATTTGCCGAGCTCAACGCGGCTAAACCGAAAGCGCGCTTTACGGTTGGTATTTACGATGATGTGACCAATCTGTCACTTCCGTTGCCGGAAAACACCCTGCCAAACTCGGCGAAACTGGAAGCCTTGTTTTATGGTCTTGGTAGTGATGGCAGCGTTTCGGCGACCAAAAACAATATCAAGATTATCGGTAATTCCACGCCGTGGTACGCACAGGGCTATTTTGTTTACGACTCCAAAAAGGCGGGCGGCCTGACGGTTTCTCACCTTCGCGTGAGCGAACAGCCGATTCGTTCCGCTTATCTCATTTCCCAGGCTGATTTTGTTGGCTGCCACCAGTTGCAGTTTATCGATAAATATCAGATGGCTGAACGTTTAAAACCTGGCGGCATTTTCCTGCTCAACACGCCGTACAGCGCAGATGAAGTATGGTCGCGCTTGCCGCAGGAAGTTCAGGCCGTGTTAAACCAGAAAAAAGCGCGCTTCTATGTGATTAACGCGGCGAAAATCGCCCGTGAATGTGGCCTGGCGGCCCGAATTAATACCGTCATGCAGATGGCTTTTTTCCATCTGACGCAAATTCTGCCTGGCGACAGCGCCCTGGCCGAATTGCAGGGCGCGATTGCCAAAAGCTACAGCAGCAAAGGCCAGGATCTGGTGGAACGCAACTGGCAGGCTCTGGCACTGGCGCGTGAATCCGTAGAAGAAGTTCCGCTGCAGCCGGTTAATCCGCACAGCGCCAATCGACCGCCTGTGGTTTCCGATGCTGCTCCTGATTTCGTGAAAACCGTTACCGCTGCGATGCTCGCCGGACTTGGCGATGCTCTCCCCGTTTCGGCGCTGCCGCCAGACGGCACCTGGCCGATGGGTACCACCCGCTGGGAAAAACGCAATATTGCCGAAGAGATCCCCATCTGGAAAGAGGAACTCTGTACCCAATGTAACCACTGCGTTGCCGCTTGCCCACACTCAGCTATTCGCGCCAAAGTAGTGCCGCCTGAAGCAATGGAAAATGCCCCTGCCAGCCTGCATTCGCTGGATGTGAAATCGCGTGATATGCGCGGGCAGAAATATGTCTTGCAGGTGGCACCGGAAGATTGCACCGGTTGTAACCTGTGCGTCGAAGTTTGCCCGGCGAAAGACCGTCAGTATCCAGAGATTAAAGCCATCAATATGATGTCGCGCCTGGAACATGTCGAGGAAGAGAAAATCAATTACGACTTCTTCCTGAATTTACCAGAAATCGATCGCAGCAAACTGGAACGTATTGATATTCGTACATCGCAACTGATTACACCGCTGTTTGAATATTCAGGTGCTTGCTCTGGTTGTGGCGAGACGCCGTATATTAAATTGCTGACTCAGCTCTATGGCGATCGGATGTTGATCGCTAACGCTACGGGTTGTTCTTCAATTTATGGTGGTAACCTGCCCTCCACACCATATACCACTGATGCCAACGGTCGTGGACCGGCATGGGCGAACTCGCTGTTTGAAGATAACGCCGAATTCGGCCTTGGTTTCCGCCTTACGGTCGATCAACACCGTGTCCGCGTGCTGCGTCTGCTGGATCAATTTGCCGATAAAATCCCGGCGGAATTACTGACTGCGTTGAAATCAGACGCCACGCCAGAGGTTCGTCGTGAACAGGTCGCAGCTTTACGCCAGCAACTCAACGATGTTGCCGAAGCACATGAACTGCTGCGTGACGCAGATGCACTGGTGGAAAAATCAATCTGGCTGATTGGTGGCGATGGCTGGGCTTACGATATCGGCTTTGGCGGTCTGGATCATGTATTGAGCCTGACGGAAAACGTCAATATTCTGGTGCTGGATACACAATGCTATTCCAACACCGGTGGTCAGGCGTCGAAAGCGACACCGCTGGGTGCAGTAACTAAGTTTGGCGAGCACGGCAAACGTAAAGCGCGTAAAGATCTTGGCGTCAGTATGATGATGTACGGTCATGTTTATGTGGCGCAGATTTCTCTCGGCGCACAGTTGAACCAGACGGTGAAAGCGATTCAGGAAGCGGAAGCGTATCCGGGGCCATCGCTGATCATCGCTTATAGCCCGTGTGAAGAGCATGGTTACGATCTGGCACTCAGTCACGACCAGATGCGCCAACTCACTGCTACCGGCTTCTGGCCGCTATATCGCTTCGATCCACGTCGAGCCGATGAAGGCAAACTGCCGCTGGCGCTGGATTCACGCCCGCCGTCAGAAGCACTGGAAGAAACGTTACTTCATGAGCAACGTTTCCGTCGTCTGAATTCGCAGCAGCCAGAAGTGGCAGAACAGTTATGGAAAGATGCTGCAGCTGATTTGCAAAAACGCTATGACTTCCTGGCACAAATGGCCGGAAAAGCGGAAAAAAGCAACACCGATTAAATGCTCTGGATAAGGATTATCCAATTCTAAAAAAAAGCCCGGACGACTGTTCGGGCTTGTCTTTTTATATGTTGGAAAATCAGTGGCAATGCAATGGCCCAACAGAAAATAAAATCTGTGACAATAAAGGCATATAACCCGCGCAGAATAACGTATAGCAAATTAAAAGTATAATTTTTATTTTGTATGTATTATCTTCGATACATTCACCAGACTTATTATCATTTCAGGGGAATTATTTGATTAAGGTTTTACTTAAGGCGTAACAAATGATATTTATCGGCTAACTGAACTTCTCCTTTAGGATGTTTTCACTCCCCGAAATGGGGATAAAAGGCAAATAAAATAACTAAAGGATTTATTCAATGAAAAGCAAAGTACTGGCACTTTTAATTCCTGCCCTGCTCGCCGCAGGTGCTGCACATGCAGCCGAAGTTTATAATAAAGACGGCAACAAATTAGATCTGTATGGCAAAGTTGATGGCCTGCATTATTTTTCTGATAATTCAGCGAAAGATGGCGACCAGAGCTATGCGCGTCTGGGTTTTAAAGGCGAAACCCAAATTAACGATCAACTTACTGGCTACGGTCAATGGGAATACAATATTCAGGCAAACAACACTGAATCTTCAAAAAACCAGTCATGGACCCGTCTGGCATTTGCCGGACTGAAATTTGCAGATTACGGTTCTTTCGATTACGGACGTAATTATGGCGTAATGTACGACATCGAAGGCTGGACCGATATGCTGCCTGAATTTGGCGGTGACTCTTATACCAATGCAGACAACTTTATGACTGGTCGAGCCAATGGCGTCGCGACTTATCGTAATACTGATTTCTTCGGTCTGGTAAATGGTCTGAACTTCGCGGTGCAGTATCAAGGTAACAACGAAGGAGCCAGTAATGGTCAGGAAGGCACCAACAACGGACGTGATGTTCGCCATGAAAACGGTGACGGCTGGGGTCTTTCCACAACATATGATTTAGGCATGGGCTTTAGCGCTGGTGCGGCATACACCTCTTCTGACCGCACCAATGACCAGGTTAACCATACTGCGGCTGGTGGTGATAAAGCAGACGCGTGGACTGCTGGGCTAAAATACGATGCTAACAATATTTACCTGGCAACCATGTATTCAGAAACGCGTAATATGACCCCGTTTGGCGACAGCGATTATGCTGTTGCAAACAAAACCCAGAACTTTGAAGTCACTGCACAGTACCAGTTTGATTTTGGTCTGCGTCCGGCAGTCTCTTTCCTGATGTCTAAAGGCCGTGACCTGCACGCTGCCGGTGGTGCAGACAACCCGGCAGGTGTTGATGATAAAGATCTGGTAAAATACGCCGATGTTGGCGCGACTTACTATTTCAATAAAAATATGTCCACTTACGTTGACTATAAAATCAACCTGTTGGATGAAGATGACAGCTTCTACGCTGCCAACGGCATCTCTACCGATGATATTGTCGCTTTAGGTCTGGTTTATCAGTTCTAAATCCTCCTGCCCGCTGTTATGGCGGGCTTTTTCTGCTTATTCTTCCTCCTTTGATCTAAATTAAAAATGTGAACTCCGTCATTACACAAAAAGTGTCATCTGGCGTTACACTTTATGCGGATACTAAAACAGGAGGTTTTATGAACAGAACGATTCTTGTCCCTATCGATATTTCCGATTCAGAATTAACTCAACGCGTGATTAGCCACGTTGAGGCAGAGGCAAAGATTGATGATGCAGAGGTTCATTTCCTGACGGTAATACCTTCACTGCCCTACTATGCCTCTCTGGGTTTAGCGTATTCCGCAGAATTACCGGCAATGGATGACCTGAAAGCGGAAGCCAAATCGCAACTGGAAGAGATCATTAAAAAATTTAAACTGCCAACCGACAGAGTGCATGTCCATGTTGAGGAAGGCTCGCCCAAAGACCGCATTCTGGAATTGGCGAAGAAGATCCCCGCTCATATGATCATCATTGCTTCCCATCGACCGGATATCACCACTTATCTGCTCGGTTCTAACGCCGCAGCTGTAGTGCGTCACGCAGAGTGCTCCGTGCTGGTTGTGCGCTGACACTAACGCCCGCACATTGCTGCGGGCTTTTTGATTCATTTCGCAAATGTGCTGACATTTTCCCCTCTAATCCGTACCATACACGCCACAGTTTTTATATCAGATTTCTTATGCTGGGCGTTCCGGCATGACGCATACTCTTCTGATGCCATATAACGAATTGAGTCGCTTTTAAATGTCGCAAAATCAAGAAATTAGTAAGAAAGAACAATACAATCTGAACAAATTACAAAAACGTCTGCGTCGTAACGTGGGCGAAGCCATTGCTGACTTCAATATGATTGAAGAAGGCGATCGCATCATGGTTTGCCTCTCCGGGGGTAAAGACAGCTATACCATGCTGGAGATTCTGCGCAATTTGCAGCAAAGCGCGCCAATCAATTTTTCGCTGGTGGCTGTTAACCTCGATCAAAAGCAACCGGGCTTCCCGGAACACGTTCTGCCCGAGTATCTTGAAAAGCTGGGCATTGAGTACAAGATTGTGGAAGAGAACACTTACGGTATCGTGAAAGAGAAGATTCCGGAGGGCAAAACCACTTGCTCACTGTGTTCTCGTCTTCGTCGCGGAATTCTTTACCGTACCGCAACGGAACTGGGAGCGACGAAGATCGCGCTGGGTCACCATCGTGACGATATCCTGCAAACGTTGTTCTTAAATATGTTCTACGGCGGCAAGATGAAAGGTATGCCTCCGAAACTGATGAGCGATGATGGCAAACATATTGTGATTCGTCCGCTGGCCTACTGCCGCGAGAAAGATATTCAGCGCTTTGCCGATGCAAAAGCGTTCCCGATTATTCCGTGCAACCTGTGCGGTTCACAGCCTAACCTGCAACGTCAGGTGATTGCTGACATGTTGCGTGACTGGGATAAACGTTATCCGGGGCGTATCGAGACGATGTTCAGCGCGATGCAGAATGTGGTGCCGTCGCATCTGTGCGATACCAACCTGTTCGATTTCAAAGGCATTACCCACGGTTCTGAAGTGGTTAACGGGGGTGATCTGGCGTTTGATCGCGAAGAGATCCCTCTACAACCGGCGGGTTGGCAGCCTGAAGAAGATGAAAATCAGTTGGATGAGTTACGACTGAATGTGGTTGAAGTGAAATAACCCGGATAGCGCCCGATGCGCAAGCTTATCGGGCTACTCTTATGGAGGCCGGATAAGACGCGGCCAGCGTCGCATCCGGCAATCCCGAAGAAGATGTTTACTCTTGCACCCTGCGATTCAACATTTCATTATTTTAATAACCGCACCCGGCACGTTTTTCCTTTAATCTTCCCGCCCTGTAACTGTTTCCATGCTTTATGAGCAACAGCCTGACGCACCGCGACATAGACATGCGCCGGATGCACGGCGATTTTGCCAATATCTGCGCCATCAAGCCCGATATCTCCTGTCAGCGCACCTAATACATCACCCGGGCGCATTTTGGCTTTTTTCCCGCCATCGATACATAACGTTGCCATTTCTGCTTCCAGCGGCACAATGGAACTATTAACTGGCGGCGTTTGCCAGTTAAGTTTTATCTGCAACATGTCAGAAATGATATTGGCCCGCTGTGCTTCTTCCGGAGCACAGAAACTGATCGCCAGACCGCTATTTCCTGCACGCGCTGTACGACCGATGCGATGTACATGAACTTCAGGGTCCCACGCCAGTTCAAAGTTCACTACCAGCTCAAGCGATTTAATATCAAGACCACGCGCAGCAACATCCGTCGCGACCAGCACACGAGCGCTACCGTTAGCAAAACGTACCAGGGTCTGATCGCGGTCACGTTGCTCCAGATCGCCATGTAACGACAATGCACTTTGCCCTATGTCATTCAGCGCGTCGCAGACAGCCTGACAATCTTTTTTGGTATTGCAAAACACCACGCAAGAGGATGGCTGATGCAAACTTAATAACCGTTGCAACAGAGGAATTTTGCCTTTGCTGGATGTCTCATAAAATTGTTGTTCAATGGGAGGCAGAGCATCTGTTGAGTCAATTTCAATCGCCAATGGATCGCGTTGAACTCGTCCGCTGATTGCGGTGATGGCTTCCGGCCAGGTTGCCGAAAACAGAAGCGTCTGTCGAGATGCTGGCGCAAAACGGATAACATCATCAATGGCATCGCTAAATCCCATATCCAGCATGCGATCGGCTTCATCCATCACCAGCATATTCAACGCATCCAGTGATACCGTGCCTTTTTGCAGATGGTCCAGCAAACGCCCCGGGGTTGCCACGATAATATGCGGCGCATGTTGCAACGAATCACGCTGCATACCGAACGGTTGACCACCGCACAAAGTCAAAATTTTGGTATTTGGCAGAAAACGCGCCAGCCGACGCAATTCACCTGCCACCTGATCCGCCAGTTCACGCGTAGGGCACAGCACTAAAGCCTGGGTCTGAAATAGCGACGCATCAATTTTCTGTAGCAGCCCGAGGCCAAAAGCCGCCGTTTTGCCGCTGCCGGTTTTCGCCTGCACGCGAACATCTTTTCCGGCAAGGATCGCCGGAAGCGCGGCAGCCTGCACCGGCGTCATAGTTAAATAACCCAACTCATTAAGGTTCGTGAGTTGGGCGGGAGGCAAAACATTCAGGGTAGAAAAAGCGGTCACAATCTGTTCTCGTGGTCATCGACGCAAAAATTAGCAAGCGCGTATCCTCGCAGATCTACGCTCACGATGCGACAATTTAATCGGTTCTTCATCGGGTGGTGGGTCAGGCATGGGTTGCGGGCGAGGGATTGGATCGGGCACTGGAACAGGATCGCCAGGAATCGGTTCAGGGACAGGAATTTGCAAATAAATGAGTGTCGTCATATTTCCCTCCGGTCATTGGGTGGACTCTTAAAGGGTAGACGCTGATATATAACAGGCAAAAAAAAGCCGACTCATCAAAGTCGGCGTCGTACGAATCAATTGTGCTATGCAGTAATTCAAAAAAGGAAGTAAGACAATATGGAGCGCAACGCCCATCGCTTGACGTTGCATTCACCTGCAAGAGAGATATTGCCCTGAATGGGTAGAGAGTTTATTGACTTCGCTCAAACTTTGCGGCGTTTTTGTATACAGACCGCCGGAAAAATTGCTTTTGTTACAACCATTTACTACGATGCAACCATAAAGCAACACCACCAATAAGAACAACTAACAGAATACAAAAAATTGAAAATCCGAATTGCCACCCGCCGCCTGGGATCCCACCAAGGTTGACACCAAATAACCCGGTCAGAAACGTACTGGGTAAAAAGACCATTGCCATTAATGACATTGTATAGGTGCGACGGGCTAAATTTTCCTGCATCACCTGAGCGATTTCATCCGCCATCACGCCAGTCCGTGCTATACAGGCGTCAATTTCGTCCAGGCCGCGCCCAAGGCGATCGGCAATATCCTGCATTCGGCGGCGTTGATCATCATTCATCCACGGCAGACGCTCACTGGCAAGACGAGCATAAACATCACGTTGCGGTGCCATATAGCGACGCATAACAATTAATTGTTTGCGCAGCAGCGCCAGAAATCCACGCGGTGGAATTTGCTGATCAAGGAGATTATCTTCAAGGTCGATAATTTTATCGTGCAGCTGCTCGATAAATTCGCTGGAATGATCGGTCAACGCATCGCACACATCCACCAGCCATCCCCCGCAATCGGTCGGACCAGTGCCTTCTTCCAGATCGCTTACCACATCGTCCAGCGCCAGCACTTTGCGTTGTCGGGTCGAAACAATTAACCGCCCGTCCATATATACACGCATGGCGACCAGTTGATCGGGGCGTTCATCGGTGCTGCCGTTTATACAGCGCAATGTAATCAGCGTACCTTCACCGAGACGGCTGACTCGGGGCCGTGTGCTCTCGCCCGCCAGCGCATCACGTACGTTATTGGGAAGCAGCGGTGTTGTCGCCAGCCATTGGGCGCTATCATGGTGTACATAATTAAGGTGGAGCCAGCAGGGATGCGCTTCATCAATCACATCTGTATTTTCCAGCGGTTTAACGCCGCCTCTACCATCCAGCATCCAGGCAAATACTGCATCCGGGACATTAACGTCCGATCCCTTAATCGCTTCCACAGTGCCTCCATCATCAACGCATTATTTTGTAGTCTAGCCTTCTGGCCCTGTTACGCAACATCTCATCACCCCATTACCCTGAAATGATTAATAAAATTCTGTCTAAATTGAATACAAAAAGCAAAATGCTTTTCCATATACAAACCGTGTGAAGTGTTAAATAGCGTCTATCATTATCAGAATTATCTGATCATATGACGTGGCTTTATTGCGATCGGATAGCAACAAAAATTGATAAAAATAACGGGATCTCAATGATTACGCACAACTTCAATACCCTGGACTTACTCACCAGTCCTGTCTGGATCGTTTCGCCCTTTGAGGAACAGTTAATTTATGCCAACAGCGCGGCGCGACTGTTGATGCAAGACCTCACGTTTAGTCAGCTACGAACCGGTCCCTATTCCGTCTCCTCACAAAAAGAACTGCCGAAATACCTCTCCGATCTGCAAAACCAACACGATATTATCGAAATCCTCACCGTTCAACGTAAAGAAGAGGAAACAGCATTAAGCTGTCGGCTTGTTTTGCGAGAGCTGACAGAAGCAGAACCGGTGATTATTTTCGAAGGTATCGAAGCGCCGGCAACGCTGGGTTTAAAAGCCAGTCGCTCGGCAAATTATCAGCGCAAAAAACAAGGTTTTTATGCGCGCTTTTTTCTGACTAACTCTGCACCAATGTTGTTGATTGACCCCTCACGAGATGGCCAAATCGTCGATGCTAACCTCGCCGCGCTCAATTTCTATGGTTATAACCATGAAACGATGTGCCAGAAACATACCTGGGAAATTAATATGCTCGGGCGTCGCGTCATGCCTATCATGCATGAAATCTCGCATTTACCCGGTGGTCATAAGCCTTTGAATTTTGTTCATAAACTGGCGGATGGTTCGACTCGTCATGTGCAGACCTATGCTGGGCCGATTGAAATTTATGGCGACAAGCTCATGTTATGTATTGTGCATGATATTACGGAGCAAAAACGGCTGGAGGAGCAGCTGGAACATGCTGCCCACCATGACGCGATGACCGGATTACTGAATCGGCGACAGTTTTATCACATTACCGAGCCAGGCCAAATGCAGCACCTCGCCATCGCTCAGGATTACAGCTTATTGCTCATCGACACCGATCGTTTTAAACACATTAACGATCTCTATGGGCATTCTAAAGGTGATGAGGTGTTATGCGCCCTCGCCCGCACTCTCGAAAGTTGCGCTCGCAAAGGCGATTTGGTGTTTCGTTGGGGAGGCGAAGAGTTTGTCTTATTGCTACCAAGAACCCCACTGGATACCGCGCTTTCGCTGGCTGAAACTATCCGCGTAAGCGTGACAAAAGTGAGTATTTCGGGCTTACCACGCTTTACCGTCAGCATTGGTGTGGCGCATCACGAAGGAAATGAAAGCATCGATGAACTGTTTAAACGCGTTGATGATGCTTTGTATCGGGCGAAAAATGATGGACGCAACCGCGTGCTGGCGGCATAAGCCGCGGATGCGTCTCGAGATCAACGACTGCGCTTAGCGTGGCGCTCCCAGTTTTCTTGCTTTGCCTGCGCCGTTTTACGTAGTGCGACGTAACACGCCCCGCTGCCGCCATGATGCGGTAGCGCGGTACAATATGCCTGGACATCATCAAATTCGGTCAACCAGCGCGCCACATAGCTGCGGACAATATTGGCATGCGATTTATCTTCCCGCCCTTTACCATGAATAATCAGCACATTACGCAAACCATCCGCCAGGGCTTGTTGAATGAAACTGAACACCATTTTGCGGCACTCTTCCACCGGCTGGCGCAAAAGATTCAGGCTCGCCTGTTGCGGATATTTACCACTGCGCAGCTTATCCAGCACCCCATGTTGCAACCCTTCCCGCCGAAACTCCAGCGGCTGGCTTAGCGGGATGATGTCGAGAAATCCGGTGGTGAGGAAATTATCAAGTTGCAGCGTGTCGATACGCTGCGGCGCACGTTGGTTACGCGTTGGATGCCAGTGGACATCTGTAGCACGTTTCAGCGGCTGGACATCTTCCATGGCGTCAAGAAACAGCGATTTGTCGTCAAGGTTCATGTAACCTCCTATGCACCTTCACACGTCGTGATTCAGACGGGTTAATTGTTCATACTTACTGCATCGTTCCCTTCACAGATTGAAACAATACTCTACTTCATACCTGTGAGTATCTGCGCAGGCGGGGCATTTTATACTAGCCTGTTAGCAGTATCGAACAGTTTAGCCCGAGTTTAATTCAGCACAGGCTCCGATCAGGATGATTTATTCATAGCAGGAACCAACAAAAATGCGATAAATAACAGACCACTGATTAGCAGAAAGGTATCCGAAAATGCCATAGTTTGCGCCTCCCTCAGCATCAATTGACTCAATAATTTGGTTGAAGCCAGTATTTCCGATGTCTGGTCATTTCCACTGCGATTAAAAAACAAAGCACTTCTGGAAATGAAGTCATTCACCGTATGGGGAACAGAAACCATTTTTTCACCCATTCTCGAAAAATGAAAATTAGTTCGATTATTGAGAATAGAGCCACACAGGGCAATACCAATCGCGCCCCCAAGATTACGTGTTAAATTAAATACACCAGAGGCTAACTTCAGCCGTTCTTATGGAATTCCCCCCAGCGTTAATGTTACGATGGGGGCCATCGCAAACTGCTGCGAAATCCCTCTAATTGCCTGTGGAAACAGTAACTCCTGCCATCCCCATTCGTGGGTTATAGGGGTAAAAAGATACATTGAAAACACAAATCCACCCAGCCCTGCCATCAACAGCCATCGCAGATTTATTTTTTTACTTAACCAGAAGTAAAAGGGAACAGAAAATAACTGGAAAATACCTGTTGTGCAAACGGCAAAACCTATCTCTTCGGCATTTAATCCGCGAACCTGCCCCAAAAACACAGGCATTAAATATACAGTAGAGAATATTCCAACCCCTCCAGAAAAAGAAAAAAAACATCCCAGCGTGAAATTTTTATCCTTAAAAGCATGAAGATCCATTATCGGATTGGATATTGTAAGTGTACGCGCAGCAAATAAAATAAAACTCACCAATGCCAGAACTGATGTCAGCAAAATAGTATTATCATCCAGCCATCCCCAGCGCGCTCCTTCTTCAAGGGTATATTCCAGACATCCCAGTGTCATGGCCAACAGGATAATACTCGGATAATCAGCAACTTTCAGTAAAGAGAGATCAGGTTTATCAAAATTAACCAGAAAAGGAATACTCAAAACTAAATATATGCCAGGTAATATATTGATATAAAATAGCCATCGCCAGTCGAGGTTATCAGTGATCCAGCCCCCCAGAGTTGGCCCTAGCGTCGGTGACAGTGAGGCCAGCGCACTGACTACCGCAGCAGCCAACCCCAACTCTTTACCCTGGTAATAAATAAACGCCGTCGTGAAAACTAAAGGGATCATGGATGCGCCAGCCGCTCCCTGTAAAGCACGAAACAAAATCATGATCTGAATATTCCATGCAAGTCCACACGCGATACTCATTAAAGTAAATATTCCCGCGGATAGAGTAAAAAGCCAACGAGTGGAAAATACCCGTGACAGCCACCCAGAGAGCGGAATAACAATAATCTCAGCAATTAAATAGCTGGTCTGAAGCCAGGCCATTTCGTCTTTACCTGCGGACAGACCACCACCTATTTCATTTAGGGATGACGATACAATTTGAATATCAAGCTGAGCAATAAATAATCCCATACACATACTGGCGAAAGCAATATGTTTACGCATAGACATCATCTCTCATCAACACTGACGGTGACGGACAGTCCCGGGCGAAGAAGTTGCTTTAATTCCTTTGCGTCGTCAAATGCAATCCGTACCGGGACACGCTGAACAATTTTGGTGAAATTGCCAGTGGCATTTTCTATCGGAATCAAGCTGAAACTGGCTCCTGTCGCTGGGGAAAGGCTTTCAATGTGACCGTGAAACACTTCCCCTTTGAGAATATCAGCACGGATCTCAGCCTTCATTCCTGGCTTCATTCCCGCTATTTGGTTTTCTTTGTAATTTGCATCAACCCACAACTCACTGACTGGTACTAGTGAAACTAACGATGTACCGCCTTCCACCCAACTGCCTGTATGGGCGCTGCGGTTTGCGACAATGCCATCAATCGGCGCACGAACAAGGGTATATTCCAGATCCAGTAGTGCCTGAGTCAAAGCGGCCTGAACCTCTTCGATACTTGCACGTACGTTTTCTTCCTGAGCAGATAAAACTGCCAGCCGTTGCTTCTCCACCATGAAATCGTTCGCGGCTTTGCGCTCCTTTGCTGCGACCTGCTGGTAGTCAAACCTGGCGTTATCAATAATTTGTTGCGATATTGCCGCTGATTGTGCGAGTTTTTCATAACGTTCAGTATCTCGCAGGCGCTTTTGCTCCTCATGTTTTACTGCCTGCCATGTTTCACTGGCACTTTGAATTATCGACTGCTGCATCGCAATAGTGGCTTGAATGCTTTCGAGATTGGCTTTGCTACTTTTTATTTTTGCCTCAAGCCTGGCGACATTTGCACGATAATCCCGATCATCGAGACGCAGGATAATATCGCCTTTTTTTACGCTCTGATTATCGCGCACCTCTATAGCAGAAATATAACCAGAAACTTTACTTGCCACCGTGGTGATATTACCACCAATGTAAGCATCATCCGTCGTCTGTATAAATCTTCCTTTGCTTACCCACCAGATAAAAAAGACAACGCCAGCCAAAATAATACCGATCGCTACCACCCCAATAAGCTGTTTTTTAGAAATCATCATCACTCTTTACACCGTATATATCCGGAAACTTGCATTCGTCATATTTAAAATTTAACATGGCTTATTTGATGATTTCTGACAAAATACCTACTGTAAATGACAATTACACTGCAGCCCAAAGCATCACCAGGGCATCACATTATCGGACTGGATTCGGAACATCTGAATGGAGGTACAGTTCCCTGGCATAAACATCTCTATGCCCAGTTGCTTTACCCGGCTGAAGGAGTCGTTCGTGTATGGGCTGGAGAAAGCGTCTGGCTAGTGCATGCCAGCAGCGCGCTTTGGCTGCCCCCACAAATGCCGCATAAGTTTGTTGCGACAGGCAACGTACTTTTAAAAACCGTACTGGTTTCAGAAGCGGAAAGTGAAACGCTGGGAAAAGTTTGCTTCATGACGGGTATTTCACCCCTGTTAAGAGAATTACTAATTGCAATTAACCAACTTCCACCGTCGCAAAGTACCACAGATAAACAACAGTTACGTTTTTCAGCCCTCGAGACACTGATACTTCAGGAAATAAAAATGGGGGTGAAAATGTCACTTGAACTCCCTTGGCCAAATGATGAGCGGCTACAGCAGCTTTGTGAGAATTTGCTAAACAACCAAGGGTATCTGCCAACACTGGATAATCTAGCGGATAAAATTAACGTCAGTAGCCGTACACTCATGCGCTTATTTGTTAAAGAGACGGGATTAACATTTCGCCACTGGGTTCAGCAAATGCATGTTATTTCTGCAGTGACGCTTCTTGATGATGGATATTCGTTGACCAAAATTGCCCATCGTCTGGGCTATGCCTCAGCTGAATCGTTCGGCAATATGTTTAAGCGTCGAACGGGCTACTCGCCCGGTAAATTTACTCGTCGATTAACGATGCATGATTATGCAATCACAAGACAAATGATTTAACTTATATTTTCGTGAAATCTGTCACTGAAGAAAATTGGCAACGGATGGGTAAAACCGTTATAACACTGTCACCGGTCACCAGGACCCCAGGCCGGATTTAAGACGAGGATGCACTGCTGTGTGTACTGTAGAGTCTGGCGGATGTCGACAGGCTCTATTTTTTTATTCATTTTTTAGCTCTGTAAATAACCACATTCTCGCCGGGATTGGGGAATGAGTGACGAGATCAGTGGTGTCTGGCGGCTATCACGCCACAGAATCAAATTACAGATAGCCTACGGTAAAATTTCGCTGACTGGAATTATCCCACCCTCGATCCATGTGATGGCTTGCCCTCATTTCTTCAGGCAGAAAAATCAAAAAATCGCTTTATGCTATCAGACTGAGACAAACCAGACGCGAAACTGGGTACTTACTATTCGTTAGTTTTGCCCTATCCACTTATCTTTTTGGTGGTATGGCTGCTGATGTTGCTGGCGTGGTATCTTGTTGGTCTGCCGATAGGTCCGGGGATTTACCCTCGTTTGTCTTAAGAGAGAACGGATGCTGAGATTACTTGAAGAAAAAATTGCCACGCCACTAGGTCCACTGTGGGTGATTTGCGATGAGCAATTTCACTTGCGGGCGGTTGAATGGGAAGAGTACAGCGAACGCATGGTGCAGCTGCTGGACATCCATTACCGCAAAGAAGGCTATGAACGCATTTCTGCCACCAACCCAGGTGGTTTAAGCGACAAGCTTCGTGAATATTTTGCCGGTAATCTTAGCATTATTGATACGCTTCCCACTGCCACGGGGGGGACGCCATTTCAGCGCGAGGTCTGGAAAACATTACGCACAATCCCCTGCGGGCAGGTAATGCATTACGGCCAACTGGCTGAACAATTGGGCCGCCCCGGCGCGGCGCGTGCCGTAGGTGCGGCTAACGGATCGAATCCCATCAGCATTGTTGTGCCTTGTCATCGGGTCATTGGCAGAAACGGTACCATGACCGGATATGCAGGCGGAGTTCAGCGAAAAGAGTGGTTATTACGCCACGAAGGTTATCTTTTGCTGTAAACATTAAACAATTTGTGCCAGCTTGTTCACACTTTTATGTAAAGTTACCCTTAATAACTTAAGGTTTTTCAAATAGATAGACATATATTTACATCTAATATCGGAATTCTCTGCTGTTAAGGTTTGCTTAGACTTACTTGCTCCCTAAAAAGATGTTAAAATTGACAAATATCAATTACGGCTTGAGCAGACCTATGATCCCGGAAAAGCGAATTATACGGCGCATTCAGTCTGGCGGTTGTGCTATCCATTGCCAGGATTGCAGCATCAGCCAGCTTTGCATCCCGTTCACACTCAACGAACATGAGCTTGATCAGCTTGATAATATCATTGAGCGGAAGAAGCCTATTCAGAAAGGCCAGACGCTGTTTAAGGCTGGTGATGAACTTAAATCGCTTTATGCCATCCGCTCCGGTACGATTAAAAGTTATACCATTACTGAGCAAGGCGACGAGCAAATCACTGGTTTCCATTTAGCTGGTGACCTGGTGGGATTTGATGCAATCGGCAGCGGTCATCACCCGAGCTTCGCGCAGGCGCTGGAAACCTCGATGGTATGTGAAATTCCGTTCGAAACGCTGGACGATTTGTCCGGTAAAATGCCGAATCTGCGTCAGCAGATGATGCGTCTGATGAGCGGTGAAATCAAAGGCGATCAGGACATGATCCTGCTGTTGTCGAAGAAAAATGCCGAGGAGCGTCTGGCTGCATTCATCTACAACCTGTCCCGTCGTTTTGCCCAACGCGGCTTCTCCCCTCGTGAATTCCGCCTGACGATGACTCGTGGCGATATCGGTAACTATCTGGGCCTGACGGTAGAAACCATCAGCCGTCTGCTGGGTCGCTTCCAGAAAAGCGGCATGCTTGCAGTCAAAGGTAAATACATCACCATCGAAAATAACGATGCGCTGGCCCAGCTTGCTGGTCACACGCGTAACGTTGCCTGATTTTTCCGCATCACTCACTATCCTTCTGTCATATCATTAAATTTTTCTGATTTATTGATCTGACAGAAGGTTCATCACTGTTTCATTCACCAGATATGGGTTAATCTTTTAATTACAAACTGCGTTGACAGTTGTTGTAAGGAGACCCTGTATGGCTATGTATCAGAACATGCTCGTTGTTATCGATCCTAACCAGGACGACCAACCAGCATTGCGGCGAGCTGTTTATTTACATCAACGGATTGGTGGCAAAATTAAAGCCTTTTTGCCGATCTATGACTTCTCATACGAAATGACCACCCTGCTCTCCCCGGACGAACGTACCGCTATGCGTCAGGGCGTCATCAGCCAGCGAACAGCCTGGATCCACGAGCAGGCAAAATATTATCTCAATGCTGGCGTTCCCATTGAAATTAAAGTGGTCTGGCATAACCGTCCATTCGAAGCCATCATTCAGGAAGTGATCAGCGGCGGACACGATTTGGTGCTAAAAATGGCGCACCAACATGACCGTCTGGAAGCGGTGATTTTTACGCCAACGGACTGGCATCTGTTACGCAAATGCCCAAGCCCGGTGTGGATGGTGAAAGACCAGCCGTGGCCGGAAGGGGGTAAGGCGCTGGTGGCGGTGAATCTCGCCAGTGAAGAGCCGTACCATAATGCGCTCAATGAAAAACTGGTTAAAGAGACGATCGAACTGGCGGAACAAGTCAACCATACCGAAGTTCATCTGGTTGGCGCTTATCCGGTAACGCCAATTAATATCGCGATTGAACTGCCGGAATTTGACCCGAGCGTTTATAACGATGCCATTCGTGGGCAACATTTGCTGGCAATGAAAGCCCTACGGCAGAAATTCGGCATTAATGAAAACATGACGCACGTAGAAAAAGGTCTACCAGAAGAGGTGATTCCTGATTTGGCGGAGCACTTACAGGCGGGGATTGTGGTTCTGGGTACGGTCGGACGCACCGGTATTTCAGCAGCATTCCTCGGCAACACGGCGGAACAGGTGATTGATCATCTTCGCTGCGACCTGCTGGTCATTAAACCTGACCAGTATCAGACACCCGTTGAACTGGATGACGAAGAAGACGATTAACGACTCTTCAATAACTGACAAGGCCCGAGTTAACGGGCCTATTTTTTACTTACTGCTCTTCGCCGCCAAGGAAATAAATTCCCAACGGGATTGCCAGCAACACAGTAAAGACCAGGCTATAAACAAAAATCATTGATGACTGAATCACATACATTGATGTCGTCCACTCAGACAGCGGAATATTGTACTGTTCTATAACGCCGCCGATGGTCGCGCGAGTCACAACCGACGCCGCAATAATGAAAACCGCCAACAAACCAAAGAGAAATTTCTTCCCTTTCGCTGACTTCAGTTTCGCCATAATCATGATGTAATCCTTGTGCAGACAAATTTCTTGTTACCTAACCGTAACAATACCATGACATTTCACCGTTGTCTGCTCTGAAAACCTCACCTCTTAGCTGGATTTACAATCAACGCATTGATTAGTTAGCTAATGCTGCTACTTCCTTCCCTGACTATTGATGATCTGAATGAATTGTCGCGGTAAAATAGCCCCGCCAGGGGTTTCCGGCATGACGACAATTATCTGGAGGAGCCTGATAAAACAATGATCGCTGAACTGTTTACAAATAATGCGCTTAATCTGGTCATTATTTTCGGTAGCTGCGCAGCATTGATTCTGATGAGCTTTTGGTTTCGCCGCGGAAATCGTAAAAGAAAAGGATTTTTATTCCATGCGGTGCAATTTTTAATCTACACCATAATTATCAGTGCTGTTGGTAGCATCATTAATTATGTTATAGAAAACTATAAACTCAAATTTATCACCCCAGGCGTTATCGATTTTATCTGTACGTCCCTGATTGCGGTTATTCTGACGATTAAACTATTTCTGCTGATAAATCAGTTTGAAAAACAGCAGATTAAAAAAGGTCGCGATATCACCAGTGCGCGGATTATGTCGCGTATCATCAAAATCACCATTATTGTGGTACTTGTTTTGCTTTATGGCGAACATTTCGGCATGAGCCTTTCTGGCTTGCTGACCTTTGGTGGTATTGGTGGTCTGGCTGTTGGTATGGCCGGTAAAGATATTCTGAGTAACTTCTTTTCCGGGATTATGCTCTATTTCGACCGTCCTTTCAGTATTGGCGACTGGATCCGTTCACCGGACAGAAATATCGAAGGTACAGTAGCGGAAATTGGCTGGCGAATTACCAAAATTACGACCTTTGATAATCGTCCGTTATACGTCCCGAACTCGCTGTTTTCGTCTATCAGCGTAGAAAACCCGGGGCGAATGACCAACCGACGTATTACCACGACAATCGGTTTACGTTATGAGGATGCGGCAAAAGTGGGAGCCATTGTCGAAGCCGTACGTGAGATGCTTAAAAATCATCCGGCCATCGACCAGCGACAAACCTTACTGGTTTATTTCAACCAGTTTGCTGACTCGTCATTGAATATTATGGTTTATTGCTTTACCAAAACCACGGTATGGGCTGAATGGCTTGCCGCCCAGCAGGATGTTTATTTGAAGATTATCGATATTGTACAGTCACACGGCGCGGATTTCGCGTTCCCAAGCCAGACGCTGTATATGGATAACATTACACCACCAGACCAGGGTCGTTAATTCAGACATCACTGGCGTTACCCACAAGGGTAACGCCAGTTCACATCAATGTTTCACAATATACATAGTCCGGCTATACGCCACATCTTCCGGGTTATTAATGGGATAACCTTTCAGCCACGGCTTGATTAATCGTCCATTGGTATATTGATAAATTGGTGCAATCGGTGCTTGCTCCATGAGGATTTTTTCTGCCGCGTTGTAATCGGCATTACGCGCTTTAACGGTATTTTCCGTCGATGCCTGGGCCAAAACTTTGTCGTAGGCCGGGTTGTTAAAGCGTGAAATGTTGCCTGAATGCGTTGACGTTAATAATGTCAGGAAGGTGGAGGGTTCATTATAATCCCCCACCCACGAGGCGCGGATAACATCAAAATTACCTGTATTACGACTATCGATATAGGTTTTCCATTCCTGATTTTGCAGTTTGACATCTACACCAAGGTTCTTTTTCCACATCGATGCCACAGCAATCGCAATTTTTTGATGGTTTTCTGAAGTATTATACAAAAGCGTCAGCTTCAGCGGTTTTTGCGGACCATAACCGGCTGCGCTCAACAAAGTTTTTGCCTGCGCATTCAGTTCTTCCTGACTCATTTGTTCAAACGGCGAAGGCTCCGGCGTGAATCCGGCAGTAACATCTGGCGTAAAATGCCACGCTGGTTTTTCGCCCGTCCCCAACACTTTTTCGGTCATCAGGCGGCGATCTATCGTCATACTTAATGCCAGACGAACGCGCTGATCTGCCGTCGGCCCTTTTTGCGTGTTAAACGCATAATAATAGGTCCCGAGCTGCGGCGGTGTATAAACCTGCCCCGGAATATCCTTTAACAGCTTCTGATACATATTTTTTGGGAAGGATTCGGTGATATCAATATCCCCCGCAAGATAACGCTTAGTGGCTGCGGATTCCTGATTAATTGGCAGGAAGGTCACTTTTTGCAACACCGTTTTGGCGTTATCCCAATAATGAGTATTTGGCACCACGACCAGTTTTTCATTGACTACACGCTCTTTAAGAACATAAGCGCCATTGCCGACCAGATTTCCGGGTTTCGTCCACTCTTTCCCGCTTTCTACGTTAGCTTTTTGCACCGGGAAGAAGGCAAAATTGGCTGTTAAATTCACAAACCATGGCAACGGTTTATCAAGCTGGATTTTCAAAGTACGGGCATCAACCGCGGTGACGCCAAGCTGATCAGGCGTAGCTTTACCATCAATAATCGCCTGTGCGTTGTTGATTCCCGCCAGCGCGGCAAACCAGGCAAACGGCGACAACGTTTTTGGGTCAACCAGACGTTGCCAGCTGTAGACAAAATCCTGTGCCGTTACCGGTGTGCCATCCGCCCATTTTGCGTTATCGCGCAGGGTGAAAGTCCAGATACGGTTGTCATTACTTTTCCACTGAGTCGCAACGCCGGGGACAATCTCCCCTTTCTCGTTCTGATTCACCAGTCCTTCAAAAAGATCGCGAATGACCTGAATCTCTGGCAGACCCACGGCTTTAGCGGGATCCAGCGACGCAGGCTCATCTTTAATATGGCGCACCAGCTCCTGCTTCTCTGCCAGTACTGTGCCGCTCGGAACTTCTGCAGCATACGAAAGAGAAATGCTGCTGACCAACAGCGCACAACACGTGACTGAAACAGAGTGCTTCATAAGTTACCCTCAAACCTGCGTTAATAATCATGCGTAATTATTTGTTTCGCCTTAAAGAAATGCAAACAACTTCCGGCAAAAAAGTGATACAAGATCGATAACATAGCGTTGAAGAAAAGGATTTGATAATCCGCAAAATTTGCACAACACTGCCTGTAATACTTCCTGAACCAGAGACGATCATGACCGTAACTCGCCCACGCGCCGAACGCGGCGCATTTCCGCCCGGTACAGAACATTACGGACGTTCATTATTGGGCGCGCCTTTGATCTGGTTTCCGGCCCCAGCCGCCAGTCACGAAAGTGGTTTGATTCTGGCTGGCACCCACGGTGATGAAAACTCTTCGGTCGTGACCCTCTCCTGTGCTCTGCGGACATTGACACCTTCTTTGCGCCGCCATCATGTGGTGCTGTGTGTGAATCCTGACGGCTGCCAGTTAGGGTTACGGGCCAATGCTAATGGCGTGGATTTAAATAGAAACTTTCCGGCAGCAAACTGGAAGGAAGGTGAAACGGTTTATCGCTGGAACAGCGCCGCTGAAGAACGTGATGTCGTTTTACTGACAGGTGACAAACCTGGCTCCGAACCTGAAACTCAGGCGCTGTGCCAGCTTATACATCGCATTCAACCTGCCTGGGTGGTCTCATTCCACGATCCACTGGCCTGTATTGAAGACCCCAGACACAGCGAATTAGGTGAATGGCTGGCCCAGGCGTTTGAATTGCCACTGGTCACCAGCGTCGGTTATGAAACGCCTGGCTCTTTCGGCAGTTGGTGTGCGGATATCAACCTGCATTGCATCACCGCAGAGTTTCCGCCCATCTCCTCCGACGAAGCCAGCGAAAAATATCTCTTTGCGATGGCAAACTTGCTGCGCTGGCATCCTAAAGATGCAATTCGCCCGTTGTGAACTGAAGCGCCGGTTCCACATCTACCGCCAGCCAGGTCGGTCCGTCAAGATCGGCGAAACTGACCTGCGGCACCAGCGGTAAAGCGGCGCTAATGGCACGAGAGGTACACAACATGCAGCCCAGCATCAGACTAAAACCTTGTGCACGTGCTTCAGTCGCCAGCGCCAGCGCTTCCGTCAGGCCACCCGTTTTATCGAGCTTAATGTTAACCATCTCATAGCGCCCTTGCAGCGCCTTCAGATTGCTACGGGTATGACAACTTTCATCAGCACAAATCGGTAACGGATGAATAAAATTCTCCAGTGCCGCATCGTCCTGCGCAGGAAGCGGTTGTTCAAGCATCGCAACGCCTAAATCCGCGAGCAGTTGGCAACGCGCTGCCAACCCTTCTGCACGCCAGGATTCATTTGCATCAACGATTAGCGTCGCATCGGGTACAGCCGTGCGAATTGCTACCATCCGCTCACTGATAAGATGGTTATCCAGCTTCACTTTCAGTAATTTCGCGCCTGCCTGCCAGAGTGTTGATGCACTATTGGCCATCTGATCAGGCGTACCGATGACTACCGTCTGGGCAGTGGTGACTGTCTCAGGAAGCGTTATGCCGATCAAATCAGCCAGCGATTGCTGCTGTTTTCGCGCCGCCAGATCCCACAATGCACAATCCAGCGCATTACGTGCTGCGCCGGCAGGGAGAATTTTTTGTAACTCCTCCCGTGTCAGCCCTTTCTCTAATTGCGGCACGACGCTCATAATTTGCGCCATTACCGAGGCATCACTTTCTCCATAACGCGGATACGGCGTGCATTCACCGGTGCCTTTAATACCTTCTTCTTCCAGTTCAACCACCACCACGCGCGCTTCACTACGACTTCCCCGAGCAATCACAAACGGGGTATGTAAGGGCCAGGCTTCCTCAAATACCTTAACGGTTCTCATCTTTACTCCTTGTTGTCGCGGTGGTCTGCGGATTAAGCGCAAATAGCGTTTGCTGTGTTATTGACAGTTAGCATAAACTAGGTGTGACGTTAACTATATGTAAACAGGAAAGATAATCATGTCACAAACCGTTCATTTCCAGGGCAACCCGGTTACAGTCGCCAATTCCATCCCGCTGGCGGGTAGCAAAGCGCAGACTTTTACTCTCGTGGCAAAAGATCTGTCTGACGTCACCCTCGGTCAGTTTGCGGGTAAACGCAAAGTGCTGAACATTTTCCCGAGTATTGATACCGGTGTTTGCGCCGCATCAGTACGTAAGTTTAACCAACTGGCAACCGAGATCGACAACACCGTTGTGCTGTGTATCTCTGCCGATCTGCCGTTCGCCCAGTCTCGTTTCTGCGGCGCAGAAGGTCTGAACAACGTTATCACCCTCTCCACTTTCCGTAACGCTGAATTCCTGCAAGCCTACGGTGTGGCAATTGCTGATGGCCCACTGAAAGGTCTGGCAGCGCGTGCCGTTGTGGTTATTGATGAAAATGACAATGTGATTTTCAGCCAGCTGGTGGATGAAATCACCACCGAGCCGGATTACGAAGCAGCTCTGGCTGTACTGCGCTAAACAACTGTGCCGTTCACTGAATCACCACCGGTGAACGGCAGTTTTTTGATCTACCAGTCCCATTATTTTCCAGAGTTCCTGCCACTATTCCCCCTAACCGTTGTGCATTAAGATTGCTCTTTGCCATTATTGGCCCAGCGGAGTGATGACTATTATGGATGATAAACAAATTACGGTCTGGCTTAAACACAATTGCTGTTCAACGGACATTCCTGCCATTGCCGAGGCACTAACGAACCATGCAGAATGGCTTTTAGAGCTAGCGCCAGATCCTATTGAACAAGGTAGTTCATGTTTACCGCCGGCAGCTGCAGCCGGTATTTTTCTTGGCGCAGCGGCGATGGTTCACTGCGGCGAGGCTAGTGGTGCAGAAACCTGGCTCGAAGCAGCCATTACTGATTACCATTTCTTTAATCCAAATGGATATAGTTCATGGAGAGGCAGTACGCCTGTTTTTACAGCATTATCGCGTTACCCGGCATTAAGAATGGTGTTATTTAACGCCGCTTGCGCAATGGAAGACTGGAATAAAGCATCCGCTGTTCTTGAATCGCTTTTCCATGCCAGCGATGTCCCGGAAGATAACCCTGTCGCCCCAAATTTTACCCCTTATGCGCTGAAAGCGTTTATCGCGGATTACCACCCGTTAGGGCCTGCTTATTATGATGAAACTTGGTTGCTGGCAAAACAAGCGTGGTTAATTAATGCGGGCGTTCTGGATGAGCGAACCTGTAATACCTGGAAGCAATATACCCGCCATTTGCGCCATTTGATCCACAATGCACAGTTTTCCGATGCGATCTCTTTTGTACGCAGTAAAAAAGAACCATTAAATCATATCCATACCTACTCAGACTTTTATCTCTATGCGATTGGTTTATTTTCGTCTACTGATCAGCTAAGTGAAGCGCTAACCTGGGTAAAACAATTAATCCGCAACAATGATGGTCATTTCCATGATCTTTTCGTTTCAACTGGCGCAAAGCGCCGCATAAAGCCTGAACTTAGTACCTTGCTGAATAATCTCTTGCACAGCGCAGAGTTTCAGGCGTTGCAGGATAAATTTCTCACCGTCGGACATGATGTTGTGCATTCTGGTCCCTTCATGTCACTTTATGAAAAGGTTCTTGGCGGTAAGTCCCGAAAGCGCTGCGCGATTAGTCGAAAATTAATCTCGCCCGGCGAAGCGGTTTATGAATATCGTCAGCTGGATAGTGTGGAATATATTGCAGCGAAAGCGGCCTTTCAGACATCTGAGCTAAATAATATCGCTCACCGGCATCATAATGATAGTTATCAGTGGCATGAATTTGCCGCCCAATGGCCTCGTCGGGGTTCACTTTCTCACCCAGATATTGCCCGTTATTTGTTTGAGCGCCAGGAAGGAAAATGCTTTGATGCCGCAGAGTTTATACAACTGATTGCGGAACCGTTTGTCTTTCCGATGCGTTTCATATGGGTTGCCGGGTTGTCCTTTGAATTACATCAGTATCCGGATGCCTATTTCGTAAATGACAATATGGCGGGTGAATTTGTTAATCTCTGCTGGATGGCTATGAAATGCGGACATGCTGGCGACATTTTCAAACAACTGGCCCACGAGCCGCATGACGTTGCTGACCCTATTTACGCCATGCTCGCCACGTTTGACCGCGCTGATTGCCGTAGCGCCGCCGCCGCGCACTTTGGACAACCGGAACTACCGGAAATAATGGCACTGGCTTTCAGTTCGAGGTTATCGCTCGACAGCGTCCTTACCATCGCTGAGTTTGGTAAAAGTCAGCCGCGATTTTCACATGCGCTAGCAACGGCCCTCCTGCGTTACAACCTGCACATCTACTCAAACTATATGCCGCAGGTTAACTGGTACCTTCAGGGGCTGGAACACTATGCTTTGGCAAAAGGCGGTCAACTTTTAAATTTCTTTGTGCATATTCCAGAACAAATTCCCGTTCTGGCGACCATGCTGGAACATGGTGTATTAGTGCGTGGGATCGGTGAAGGTGCCTATGATGGTTATGATAATTCAGCAAATTCATTTCATCATGCCGCCGTGATGCACTGCCTCACGCACGCGCCGGAAAAAGTCCGCTACTGGATGGAAACACCCTGGATTCAGAACTATTTAGTGAATGCGCCGCTGCGTCAAACGGCGCGCCATGTGGAAGCCTGGCATAAAAAGTTTGGCATCAAATGAACGTTGCCGCTGCGCCTGAACGGCGCAGCCAGCACAATCACTCTTCGCTTTTCTTCTGGTTTAAGCCATATTCCCGCAACTTATTGGCAATCGCGGTATGCGAAACGCCGAGACGTTTTGCCAGTTTGCGCGTGCTGGGATAATTGCGATAAAGCTGAGTTAATACCGAGCGTTCAAAACGGCTGGTAATTTCGTCCAGCGAACCTTCCATCGCATCTTCGCCCACGGCTACCGTTGCGGCGTCATAATCCGGCAACAAAATATCCTGAGGACGCAGCTCATAGCCGTCCAGTTGTGTCAGTGCGCGATAGATAGCGTTCTTTAACTGCCGCACATTTCCCGGCCACGCATAACGCGTAAGTACAGTATTCAGGTCAGCGGCCAGTTTCGGACGCGGCACGCCCTGCTCGTCGGCAAAGCGAGCGACGAACAGTTCAGTTAACGGCATGATGTCCTGCGGACAGTCACGTAACGGCGGTAGATTGAGCGTCAACACGTTCAAACGATAATAGAGATCTTCACGGAAAACGCCTTTTTGCACCAGTTCGACCAAATTCTTCTGCGTAGCGCAAATCACCCTTACATCGACATGCACTTCATGATCTTCACCAACTCGACGGAAAGTACCATCATTAAGGAAACGCAGTAATTTCGCCTGCATCCTTGGCGACATCTCGCCTATCTCATCTAACAGCACCGAACCACCGTTCGCCTGCTCAAAGAACCCTTTTTTACCTTCCGGAGCATGACCAAACAGTTCACTCTCGACCGCATCTTCCGGTATAGACGCGCAGTTCAGCGCCAGGTAAGGTTTGCCCGCTCGTGGGCTTGCCTGATGGCAGGCGTAGGCAAAGAGATCTTTACCTGTACCTGTGTCACCCGTAATCAGCAGCGGCGCGCTTAGCATCGCCAGTTTCTGAGCCTGTTCGACAACATGCTTCATTTTCGGGCTGACGGCGACAATTTGACTGAAGGCGCTGACGTCCTGGGCGGCGACATTTTGCAACTGACGGCCCATACGAATCGTTGATCGCAACATCACCACCGCACCGGTCAGGACGTGTTGATCATTTTCATCCTGAAGATAAACAGGCGTAATCTCCATCAGGAAATTCTGCCCATTAATAACGACATGCTCGTTATGCGAGTCTTGCGGTTCGCTTTCCAGCCAGCGTAAAAAATTAAAGCCGTTAATTAATTGCGCGGCGGTATGGTTGCGCAGGCGATCCAATTTTTGCCCAAAAAGCTGACAGCTCGCCGGGTTCGCCATATCCACTTTGCTTTTCATATCGACAGAGAGCACAGGTTCAGGCAACGCCTCCAGTAACGCGCTCAACGCCAGATGCTCACGTTCGGAAGGCATCCACGGGACAGTACGCACATCGGTAACACCTGCAATACGGCGTATTTCGGCCATCAGACTGCTGAAGCTCTCAAACTCCAGTTCAGCAAAATTGAGGTAGATTCGCCCAATGGGGTCAATCTCAATACCGCGTAAATCAATGCCTCTTAGCACGAGTAGATCGAGTAATTCGCGGGTCAGACCGAGTCGGTCTTCACAAAAGACTTCCAGACGCATGGGAACCTTCACCTGAAAAAAGAACAATTAATATGATGATATGACACTATTTGGATAGCAGGAAGGTTTCTGTCAACAATCATTGACACAAAGACGGAAAAACGGGCACTTCGGCGTAAAGATATCCGGTCAGCACCCGATATTGCATTATTTTTCGGCAGGAGTTTTGCCTTTTTGCAGCGTCTCTTTCACCTGACCAATAAGCTGGCGACGGAAATCCCCGAGGCGAGGTTTGTCATCGTCAATCCACGGCAGCGGGCGGCAAAGTTCCATAGCTTTAATCCCCAGTCGCGCCGTCAGAAGTCCAGCACCAATTCCCTGAGCTGCGCGGGTAGACAAACGCGCAGCGAGATCTTGCGACATCCAGTCCATCCCCACTTCGCGCACCAATTCGCTGGCTCCGGCAAAAGCGATATTCAGCAATACCAGCTTAAACAGGCGCAAACGGCTGTAATATCCCAGTTCAATGCCATACAGCGTGGCGATGCGATTGATCAAACGCAGATTGCGCCAGGCGATAAATGCCATATCCACCAGCGCCAGCGGGCTAACGGCGATCATTAACGTTGATTCCGCCGCTGAGCGACTGATTTCGCGCCGCGCCTGAGCATCTAAAACCGGCTGGACCAGATGAGCATACAGGCTGACCACTTCACGATCGTTCTGCGTTTCATGGATTGAGGCATACCAGCGTTGCAGTGCCGGATGCGACTGGTCGATGCCCGCCTGCTGCGCCAGTTTTTCGCAGAATGCACGGCCTTTACCCGTGCCGTGACTGTGCAACAAATCGCGCGCTTCATCGCGTTCATGAGCGCGCTGTCGCAAGCGCCATAAGCGCCGCCACTCTGTTACCACAGAACCTACGCCAGCGCCGATAATCAATGCCCCAGCGGCACAGCCGCCCAGCGCTACCCAATCCTGAGTTTGCCAGGCATTCATCGTCCACTGCACGCCCTGCCCGACAACGCTTGCACCAAACAGAGCCAACCCGCCCATCACCATTTTGCGCCACAGACTGCGTTTCGGACGTAACGCTGCATCCATCACCGCTTCAACTTGCCCCTCTTCTTCCTGCGCTTCGTCGAGCGTGGCCGGGGCAAAATTTTGCGCCTGATTTTCGTCAAAGGTCTGCTGCGCCCTGAATTTTGGATTCTGATCGACCTCCAGTGGACCGTCGAAATCAATACGTGGTTTTAACGGTTCGGTCATCGCAATTTATCTCCTATTAAAAATTCCAGCGCAGCATCAAGGCGAATATGCGGCAACGGTTTGTCGACATCCATCACCTGCGGGCGAAACGCCTCAAACTGGAAGCCTTGCTTATCCCAGAACGCCTGGCCAGGCAAACGTGCGGGAACTTCGCCAGGATACACAGTGAGCGGTGCGCCATCGCTGAGTCGATTACCGCGCAGCGCCGGGATTTTCTCACCGTTAACATCAATAATGCCGCTGGTGGTTGCCTGAACTGAAGCCAGCCCCAGGCAGTCCATACTGATCCCTTCGAACGCCGCATTTTGCCAGGCATCCTGAATCAGTTGTTGCAGTAATGAAACCATATTGGCGTGCTGATCGATGGTCACATGGTCCGCTTTAGTCGCGGCAAACAACAGTTTATCGATAACCGGCGAGAACAAGCGCCGGAACAGCGTGCGCTGCCCGTAATGGAAACTCTGCATTAATTGCGTCAACGCCAGACGCATGTCATTAAATGCCTGCGGTCCACTGTTGAGCGGTTGCAGGCAGTCCACCAGCACTATCTGGCGATCAAAACGCAGGAAGTGATTTTTATAGAATCCTTTCACCACTTTCTCGCAGTAATAATTAAACCGCTCGCGCAGCATTCCGGCGTTGGTGTGTTTATCGGCCTGCGCCAGTTTCGACTCGCCCCAGGCATCGACATCTGGCCACGGGAAGAATTGCAGCGCGGGCGCACCTGCCATATCGCCCGGCAAGACAAAACGCCCAGGCTGAATAAAGTGCAGCCCCTGCTGTTTGCAGTGGTGGAGATAATCGGTCCATGCGGCAGCAATGTCTGCAAGACGGTTTTCGTCGGCAGGTGCTAGTGGGTCCAGCCCTTCGCACATCATTCGCCATTTTGCCGACCATTCGCCGCGCTGACCATTGAGTAAGCCCGTCATCTGGCGCGACCAGCTTAAATAGTCCTGCGCCAACATCGGCAAGTCGAGTAACCATTCGCCAGGATAATCCACTATCTCCAGATACAACGTGGAAGTGTCTTTGAAGTGACGCAACAGTGAATCGTTCGATTTATAGCGTAGCGCCAGGCGAATCTCACTGACGCCGCGTGTTGGGGTCGGCCAGGCAGGTGGATCGCCATATAACTGCGCCAGCCCTTCATCGTAGGTGAAGCGCGGAATGCCAAAGTCACGCTGGGGAATGCGTTTTACGCCCAGCAGGCGCTCTTCACGCACCGCACTTAATAGCGGCAAGCGTGCTCCGGCATGAATATTGAGCAACTGATTGACCATCGCAGTGATAAACGCGGTTTTGCCGCTGCGGCTAAGTCCGGTTACAGCGAGGCGCAGATGTCTGTCGACACCCCGATTCACCAGCGCATTAAGTTCATTTTTAAGTCGCTTCATTGCTGTCCTGTGGACCAGAAAAAAATCATTCGTAAGGATATGAATGTGGGGGCCATGCCATTGATTATCAACTGCCCGTGTTGTCATCTTGTGGCGAACTCCATAAGATGTGCAGCATTCACGTTCGGACGGAGTTCCTGACCTATGTCCCCTACTATTTATGATATTGCCAGGGTTGCCGGCGTATCAAAATCCACCGTATCACGCGTGCTGAATAAGCAAACCAATATCTCCCCGGAAGCGCGCGAAAAAGTGTTACGGGCCATTGAAGAATTACAGTATCAGCCAAATAAACTGGCCCGCGCGCTGACCTCTTCGGGCTTTGATGCCATTATGGTGATTTCTACCCGTTCGACCAAAACTACGGCGGGTAACCCGTTTTTCTCCGAAGTTTTGCATGCCATTACCGCCAAAGCGGAAGATGAGGGTTTCGACGTGATATTGCAGACGTCGCACAACCCGGCTGAAGACTTACAAAAATGTGAAAGCAAAATTAAGCAGAAAATGATTAAAGGCATTATTATGCTAAGTTCGCCAGCAGATGAGTCTTTTTTTGCCCAACTCGATAAATACGATATTCCGGTGGTAGTAATTGGCAAAGTTGAAGGTCAATACGCCCATGTTTATTCTGTCGATACCGATAATTTTGGCGACAGTATTGCGCTGACCGATGCGCTAATTGAAAGTGGACATAAAAATATTGCCTGCCTGCATGCTCCGCTGGATGTTCATGTTTCGGTTGACCGCGTTAATGGTTATAAGCAGAGTCTGGAAAATCATAATATTGCAGTGCGCAATGAGTGGATCGTTGACGGTGGTTATACCCATGAGACAGCACTGCAAGCCGCGCGGGAATTATTAAGCCAGTCACCGTTGCCTGAGGCAGTGTTTGCTACTGACAGCCTGAAATTAATGAGCATTTATCGTGCGGCGGCAGAGAAAAACATTGCTATTCCGCAGCAGTTAGCGGTGGTGGGTTATAGTAATGAAACGCTGTCGTTTATATTAACGCCTGCACCGGGCGGCATCGATGTTCCGACGCAGGAGTTAGGTCAACAAAGCTGCGAGTTATTATTCCGCTTAATTGCCGGAAAACCGTCACCACAAAATATTACCGTTGCCACGCATATGTCGTTGAAATAAATGCCAGCTACGTTGCCTGAATGCCGGATGCGATGCTGGCGCATCTTATCCGGCCTACATTTATAAACCGGATAAAGTACTCGCGCCGCATCCGGCAATTTAGCACATTATCAGAACGCGTAATTCACACCGACACCTGCATAATGGAATTTTTCGCTATCGCCTTCGTCGTGATCCTGCCACTCAAACGCATATTCCAGCGAAACGGAAAGACCATTCTGGAAATCATAACCGTAAAACAAACCAAGACGGTTAAAATCATGGCCTTCACGTTCGATATCATCCTGCCAGTCCCAGTTACTCCAGCGATCCAACCCAATGCGCGTATACGGTGTTACCGAGTGATTGCCGAGCGTCAGCGGTAAATAGGCGCGAATTTCTTGCGTGGAGAATTCACCGTTATTGCGGCTGTCGTCCATATTGAAGCCGCGCTCGAGATAATAGTTCACTCGCAAGGCAACCGTTTCGTTGAAGGTATATTGCAGACCCGTTTCCGTTTCGACACGGGTATCAGCATAACCGGTTGTATTCAGATCGTTGGCAAATTTATACATCGACAGCCATCCGTTGAAACGTAAATCGTCAGTCAGTTTCACATCCCAGTCTGGCGCGATTTTCCAGCGCTGCATATTTGCCGTGTCTTTACCCGGTTCATCAACGTAGTGATAACCATAGTTACGGAAACCACCGGTCAGGCCGAAACTGACATCATCGCTTTCGAGAAACTGATAATGCACTTCCAGTTCCGGGCGATCAAACCAGGTTCCACGTTTACCCGCGCTATAATCTACTGGCCCTTCCTGATAATAAGCCAGCGATATTCTCCACGGCCCGTTGGCAGCATTAAAATAGACGGAAGGCTCCGCCAGCCCGTCCATATCTTCGCCATAACCCTCAACGTTTTCTATTTCGTACATCGCGCCGATATTAAAGTGCCAGTCGTTTTTTTCCTCAGCCTGTGCGCAGGCCATTCCCGCACACATCACCAGTGCGGTACAGGGTAATAACTTTTTCATTATTGTTCCTTGTATTATCCTGGGGGAATGCCTTCCCCCTGTATTTAGCGAATTGCTATTTCCGTTTCTGCATCAAAGAAATGACATTTGGTCATATCAAAATGAATAGTGACGTTTTCTCCTGCATGATAATCATTTAACGCACCAGCACGGACCACTAACTCGTGCCCCCCAACCGTGGTGTAGAGCATAAATTCCGCACCGGTTAATTCCGCCACGCTAATTTTGGCGGAAATGTTATTTTCCTCTTGCGCATCCGGATGAATATCCTCCGGGCGTATTCCCATCACAATGGGTTTATGCAAACTTTCCTGCGTTTTCAGAACCGCTAATTTATCTTCGGGAATGGTTAATTTAAGCGTTTCCGTAACGAATTTATCGCCATCGATCGTGCCGCGAATAAAATTCATTGCTGGTGACCCAATAAAGCCGGCAACAAACATATTCGCCGGTTGGTTATAGACCGTTTTCGGCGCACCGACCTGCTGAACAATCCCATCCTTCATAATGACAATCCGCGTCGCCATGGTCATCGCTTCGGTCTGATCGTGGGTCACGTAGATCATGGTGGTGTTCAGTTTCTGGTGCAGCTTGCTGATTTCCGCGCGCATTTGTACGCGCAGCTTGGCATCCAGGTTAGAGAGCGGTTCATCCATTAAAAACACGCCCGCTTCGCGCACAATCGCCCGTCCGAGCGCCACACGCTGGCGTTGACCGCCGGAAAGCGCGCCCGGCTTGCGTTTCAGGTACTCACGCAGGCCAAGGATTTGCGCCGCCCAATTAACCCGCTCATCTATCACCTCTTTGGCGATTTTTTGCATCTTCAGGCCAAACGCCATGTTGTCGTAGACCGTCATATGCGGATACAGCGCGTAGTTCTGGAAAACCATCGCAATATTGCGTGCTTTGGCCGGAACGTCATTCATTCGTTTACCGTCGATCAACAGATCGCCGCCGCTGATCTCCTCAAGCCCGGCAATCATACGCAGGGTGGTCGATTTACCGCAGCCCGACGGACCGACAAACACGATGAACTCTTTATCGGCAATCTCCAGGTTGAAGTCCTTCACCACATGCACCTGGTTATCGTAGATCTTTTGAATATGTTGTAACGAAAGCTGTGCCATGTTGATTCCTTTGCTATACGTTTTGCCAGAAGGCCGATAACCGCGGCCAGGTCAGAGATTCCGTTGAGGGCAGCAACAGTTGCGCCCCGGTTAAGCTCGTGCCGATCCCCACCGAGCGCATACCGCTGGCGTTAATGGCGTCAATACCCGCCTGCGCATCTTCAATGCCGATACATGCCTGCGGCGGCACGCACAGCCCGGCACAGGCGGCGAGAAAGATTTCCGGGTCCGGTTTCGAGTGTTTAAGTTGGGAAGCGTCCGCGCAGAAGGTGAAAAACTCACGCAGCTCCAGTGCATCTAAAATCGTTGGCGCATTGAGGGAGACAGAAGCCAGCCCAACCGGAATCTGCTGTGCGCGGAGATCTGCCAGCAAAGGCCGAATTCCCGGCAGAACAGCGTTAACCGTCAGTTCGCGCAGTGAGTGGACGTAGAGCAGATTTTTGCGATACGCCAGTTGCGCCCGCTCTTGCACGTTAAAGTCGCCCTCTTTGCCCCCGTGTTGCAGAATGCGTCGCAGGGACTCATCGCGGCTGATCCCTTTTAACGTCTCGTTAAATTGCACATCGATGCCGATGCCGATTTCGGCGGCAATCTGCTGCCACGCCTGGAAATGCAGATGTGCGGTGTCAGTGATCACGCCATCCAGATCGAAAATTACCCCTTGTAGTTTCATTCATCCTCCTGATGCGTGGTAGCGGTCCCATTGAAGGGCAAAATAAAATCACCCAAACAGAAAACAGACTCTTCAGTCACGGAAATAAGCTGACCGTTCAACCGCAGTGAAACGGGCGCAGAAGTTCGAATCGCAATACGCTGCGCGTCGAGAGTGACCTGTAATTCGCAGCCCTGCCAGAACAGAGGGAAAGACAACTGTTGCCACTGTTCAGGTAACGCCGGATTGAGATGTAATTCGCCGTCACGCACGCTGACTCCGGCAAAACCCTGAATCGCCCCCAGCCAGATAGCGCCAGTTGCGGCAGCATGGATACCGTCATCACAGCTATGCGGATCAGCACCGAGATCGATTTCACTCCCCTCGCGCCAGAACGGGTAACTCTGCGCAAGCAAGCCACAACGCGCGGCAACAATGCCGTGGATCGCTTTACTCAATGACGAGTCGTGGATGGTGCGCGGTTCATAAAATTGCAGATTGGCGAGACACGATGCCACTGAGAACAGCTCCGGCAGCATGTAATTGAGCATCACCACATCGGCCTGCTTGAGGATCTGCATCTCGTTCACTTCTACGCGTGAATAATCCAGCAGAATGGTTTGCTTCCCGGCCGCCGCTTTGTATTTCGCCAGATCTATCGCCGGTTTCGCCATAAACGAATCATCCTGCGGCAAAACGCCGTCGGGCTGAATTTCTGGCATCCACAGCTCTTTGAGGAACATGTCGGCACGATGAATAAACGCGTCGTCGCTACAGCCAAACTGGCGAGCAATATTCAGTGCCTGTTGGACGTTGTAGCAGGCCATATAACTTGTGTATGCGTTATTGTTAACGTGTTCGGTATATTCGTCTGGCCCAATAACATCATGAATTTCCAGACGATCGTTAACCCTTACCGCGCGGCTAATCCAGAACTTTGCGGTCTCCAGCAGTAGCGCCATGCCTTCGTGAGCAATGAAGCTTTCATCCCCCGTTACCTGCCAGTATTGAATAACCGCCCAGGCGATATCGGCAACCAGATGATGTTCTGCCTGCGCTGAGGCCACTTTTTGCCGCAGCCCGGTACGAATGTTAATGGCGGCAAATTCCGGCGTTTCTTCTTCGCCGCTACGTGCGCTCTCCCACGGAAACAGCGCGCCCTGCCAGCCATTGCGTCGCGCTTTCTCCTGCGCCCCCAGTAAGTTGTGCCAGCGATAGCGCAGCAAACTCCGGGCAATCGTCGGTTCGCTAAACAGATGGAACGGCAGCAGGAACACTTCCGTATCCCAGAAAACATGGCCTTTGTAGCCTTCCCCGGTTAAGGCTTTTGCCGCAATGCTGCTACGCTCGTCGTGGGCGGGCGTCATAATACGCAAATGATAAAGCGCATAGTCTAACGCCCGCTGATCGTGCGCATCGCTACTGTTTACCGTGATACGACGTTTCTGCCACCACTTCTGCCAGTTTTCTGTCGATGCTGCTAGAAGTTGGTCATAACTCTGTTGCGTGCACCTTTCGAGCTGGCGAAGCGACGCACTGCCCCACTCGTCTAAAGCGGCTTGTCGGTCGTCCCGCCAGTCAATCCACACCCGCTTTTGCAGGGTCAGTGTTTCACCTGTGCGAAGTTGCGCGCTGGTATGTTGCAGCAAACGGCGCTCTTTGGCGGTATAGCACTGCTGAACGTCACCACTCGCCTGACAGTGACAGCTGATGGCCACATCACTGCGCCCATCCTGGGTGGTGTAGATCCCCTGCATCAAATGCTGACCAAACACCCGCACCTGGGTTTCATCCAGATGCTGGCGACCGTGGTTGGTTTGCGTGGCATCAATGCCTGTTGAGATCAGCACTGATGCCTCGGCGTCCAGCGGGGTAATACTGATTTCCAGCGCGATCAGCGGCAGTTGATCTGTCGAAACAAAACGACGGCTTTCAATGGTGAACCCTGCGCCGTCGCTGGTGCGCCAGGTAACACTGCGGCGTAATTCTCCACTGGCAAAGTCAAGCTCACGCTGCCACGCTTCGCGGGATAACGAAAAAATCTCGCCGTTTAGGGTAATTTCCATTCCCACCACGTCTGGCAGATTCACCAGTTCGTTGATTTCTCCTTTACCCGCTCGATGATAAAGCCCCGCCAGATACATGCCGCGCGTCTGCCGCGTGTAATCTTCTTCATGGCTGGCACGAAGCCCAAGATAGCCGTTTCCCTGCGCCATTAATGAGGCATATTTATTCAGGGTATGCTGGCTGAAATGGGGTTCCGTTAATGTTACTGGCCTGGTCATAATTCCACACGCGTCCCTGTTTCTGCGGATTGATACAGCGCCGCCACCAGTTGCTGGATGATGTACCCTTGCTCGGCATCGGCAATCATCACTGGCTTGCCCTGTACGTGATTGATAAAGGCTTCCATGCTGCGCAAATGACGGTTGTCGTCGGCCAGTTCCCGTTGCATTAGCGTCATTAATTCACCGTTGTTATCGGTATAGATATGCGCCGGAAACAGTGTGGCTCCGGCTTTATCACCGCAAAAGCTGACGTTCATCATCGACTGTTCGCGGATGTTGAGTGCAAATGATGTCTCGAGCCAAAGAATGCCGCCGTTATGAAATTCAATGGTGCCAAACAGTGAATCTTCGACGCTGTAGGTTGCCGGGTCCCACTCGCCAAATTGACCACAGCTCTTTTGCGGGCCGATCTTTTGAAAGCTGTGCGCATTCACGCTTTTCACCGCCGGAAAGCCCAGCACATACATCGCGGCATCCAGCATATGAATGCCAATGTCGATCAGCGGGCCGCCGCCCTGCAGTTCTTTATTGGTAAAGACACCCCAACCGGGAACACCGCAGCGACGCAGGGCGCGGGCGGTCGTGACGTAAATCTCACCCAAAACGCCGTTGGTCACCTGTTCACGCAGTTGTTGCGTATCAAGGGCAAAACGATGGTGAAAGTCGTAGGCCAGCACCTTGCCCTGTTTACGCGCGGTATCACACATCTCCCGCGCCTGTTCCGGCGTCATGGCGGGCGGTTTCTCGCACATCACATGGCAGCCTGCCTCCAGCGCCATCAGGGTATGCTCGTAATGAAAACGGTTAGGTGAACAGACGCTTACCACGTCAGGTTTTACCGCCAGCAGCATGGCCTGCGGATCGTCCCACACGGATGCGTTCCCGTATTTCTCTGCCAACGCCTGCGCCTGGGAAAGACGGCTGTCACAGACAGCCACCAGTTCCAGATCGTTGCGGGTGCAGTAGTACGAAGCATGAACCTTATCCGCCACCTGGCCCGCGCCTATTATCGCGACCCGCAGCGGAGAGCTTGTCATTGCACTTTTCACAAAGACCTCTTAGCAGGTGCGCAACCAGGCCAAAGAATCACGGTACGCCTGAGCAGGATCTTCTGCCCGAATGCGCCCTTCATACACCACATAGCCCTGATAGTTATCGGCGCGCAGCTGTTCAAACAGCGCGTGGAAATCGAGGGTGCCACTGCCCGGCTGATAGCGATGATTATCGGCAATATGCACATGACCAAGCAGGTCACGGTTGTCATGCAGCGCCTGCGCCAGGTTATCCTCTTCGATATTCATGTGATAGAAATCGCCGATAATCTGCACATGTTTAAGATCGTTTTCGACGATGTAACGACGTGCATCGGCGAGCGTGTTGATCATGTGGTCCTGATAGCGGTTTAGCGGTTCGAGATACACCACCGTTCCGGTACGCGCGGCCACCTTTTCCAGGAAACGCAGGGAATCGCTCACCATTTGACGATCGCCGTCCAGGCTGCGCGGTGAGGTCATCGGCGGTAAGCGGAAGGTAAACATGCCCCACGCAGCCGGAACGACAATACCTTTGCCGCCCACTTCCGCCAGCGCCTCAAGAATGCGCTCGATCTGCTTTAAACCATTAAGACGACGTTCTTCGATAAAGTCGCCAATCCAGCCGTCATAACCACCGCAGGCGGTGGTCACCGGTAAACCGGTTTCTTTAATTGCTGCTTTGACTTCTTCGAGATTGTTAACCAGCAGTTTGCCGTCAATCTCAAAACCATCAAACCCCATCTCTTTGATATAACGAAATTTCTCCAGAATATTTTCTGGAAAGAAGGCCTGATTCTGTGTACCGATTTTCATTTTTCCGTCCTTAGAATTAAAAAGTTACGCCCATTTTGATGCTCTGTTCCGGATGCTGGTCGACATACTGCATGTAGCTTTCCGGGCTGTTAGCAAAGGTCACCACCGGGTCGATTAAATCTTCACAATTGAGATAACCGTTCATCAGCAGTTCCCAGCAGGTTTCTTCAATACGCTTGCGGCTCCAGCGCGGATAATCCGGGTTCGGTTCACTGCACGCACGAGAGAAGACAATTTTGGCGTTGTTGAAATGCGCTTCACGTCCGAGGTTGAAACCTTCGGCAAATGGTTTGGCAAATGCGACATACGAGATGGTGCCGCCATAAGCCAGGCCGCGCAGTGCCGATTGCAGCGCGTCGGCGTAGCCGCTGGTTTCGATAATCACATCGGCACCCTGCTTGCCGGTCAGCGTTTTAATCTCTTTGCCTACATCTGTGCCAATGGGGTTAAGGCAGAAATCCGCCCCGTGGCGACGGGCAATATCACAGCGATGAGCGATAGGATCGACACCAATCACCACCGACGCGCCAGCGCGTTTTGCCAGTTGAATGGCAATTTGACCAATCGCGCCAAGCCCTACCACCACCACAAAATCGCCCACGCGCACGTTGGCATCGCGCACGCCGCTCATGGCAAACTGCGCCGGGTCGTAACAGACGGCGTTTTTCCACGAGCTACCTTGCGGCATTTTGCGCAGTTTGTAGTTATTCACCGCGTTAATGATGACCGTTTCGGAAAGCGGGCCGTAGCCGCATACGCTGTCGCCCACCGCGTAGTCGGTAACCTCGCTGCCGCACTCGATAATGTCGCCAACCACCATGTTGCCAAGCTGGAAATTGCCAAACTCAATGCCGCGCGGCGCATCTGCCGGACGGGGGGTGAACATCTGCCATTCGCCATTAAAGTCTTCATCGATAAACGGGCTGGCGGCGCGGAAATCGACCACTTCCGTCCCGTGCTTCGGCGCGCCGAACCGCACGCGGATCTTCACTTCATTGGCTAAAATCGCCCTGTCTTCATACTCAACCAGCGCAGCAACGCGCGGTGCTGTGGCTACTAACTTTTTCATGTAAAACTCCTTGTCAAGAAACTGGCCGCTTTAGCCCTTCACGCCACCGGCGGTCAAACCACTCTTAATAAAACGTTCCGAAAGTGCATACATAATCACCACCGGCAATGCGGTCACCAGCGAGGCCGCCATCATTCGGCCCCAGATGTAATCAGGGGTACTGAACAGCGCGTTCAGGCCTACCGGTAAAGTGAAATTGCTGGCGCTGGAGAGGAAAATCGAGGCAAACAGATAGTCGTTCCACGCCACCATAAAGCAGTAGACGAACACGGATATCAGGCCCGACATCGCCAGGGGCACTGTGATACGGAAGATGATTTGCAGACGGTTGAGGCCATCCATCATCGCCGCTTCTTCGATTTCATCAGGGATGGTGTCGAAGTAGCTTTTCAGCATAAACACGGCGGTGGGCAGGGTTTGCGTCACCATGGTGATGATCAGCGCCATCTCAGTGTCATAAACGCCAAGCGCGGTGATGATTTTGAACAGCGGCACCACCAGCAAAATGCCGGAGAACATGTACACCGTGTAAAAGCTGGCGTTGATGGTCATTCGCCCTTTAAAGCGGAGGCGGGAAAGCGCGTAAGCCCCGAGAATGCCGAGAAATACTGCTATCACGGATGAAACTACCGACACCACCAGGCTGTTACGGAAATAATCGACAAACGGGAAAATCACCGGGTTAAAAATGTCGACGTAATGCTCCAGCGTCCACTGCTGTGGCAGCAGCGTAGGATGCAGCGAGATCGCCTCTTTCGCGCTTTTGAACGAGGTCATCAGCATCACAAAAAAGGGAAACAGCGTGATGATGAGAAACAGCGCCAGCCCGCAGTAAAAACCGATGCGACTGAGTGTGCGTTTATTTGTTGCCATTGAGGTTCACCCGTTTTCTGGTCAGCAGAATGACAGCGAAAATAATGATGAAGAGCACCACCGAGATCGCCGCCGCTTTCCCTAAGTCATTAAATGCAAAGGCGGTTTTGTAGAGATAGACGCCGAGAATATCGACCTTGGTCGTCAGCAAATAAACGTCAGCGAACATGTAGAACATCCAGATGGTACGCAGAGTCACCACCGTCGCCAGGACCGGCATAATCGCGGGCAGCGTGACGATGCGAAACCGTTGCCAGGCATTCGCGCCGTCCATCTCTGCCGCTTCGTAAAGCGATTTATCAATGGTCTGCAAAATCGCCAGAAACGAGATAAAGGCATACGGGAAGTAGCGCCAGATGGCGAACAGCACCACCAGCACAAAGCTACTGCCCGGATTATCGAACCACAGCGGTGCCTGCTCATAGAGATGCAGAAGATCGACGCCGAGGTAGTTCACAATGCCGTAGCCGTTGTTGAACATGTATTTCCAGGCGAACACCAGCGAAATAGACGGCGTTACGTAGGAGAGGATCACCAGCGAACGCGCGGTTTTGCGCAGGCGGAACTCGCGATTGAAAAACATCGCCACCGCCAGCCCGAGCACGGTGCTACCTGCCACCACCAGCGCGGTATACCAGACCGTCATCCACAGCGAGTGCCAGAAGCCGGGATCGGAGAGAATACGCACATAGTTGCTCACCCCAACAAACGTTGACTCGATGTTGGGATTAAGCGGCAGACGTAAAAAACTGATTTCGATATTCGACACCATCGGCCACGCCACCAGACCGCCCAGCAGTAATAAGCTGGGCGCGAGAAGCAACAGCGCAAAGGGCATATCGGAACGACCTGAAAAAAGCCTGTTCATTGCGGATTCCTGTTCTGGGATTAGTGCTGTTCGATCAGTTCATCCAGCTTTTTCTGGCTCGCTTGCAGCGTGGTTGAGAGATCGGCTTTCCCCACGGTGACGTTATGCACCATTGAACTCACCACACCAGAGCCCGTGACATCGCCCATGCGGGTAAAGTTTTTGTCCCCTACCGCACCAAAGACCTGAATGTTTGGCAGTTCGCTAATCAACTGATTCGGCAAGTCTCCCAGCGCCTTAATCACATCGTTATCTTTCCAGGTGGCAGTCGTCACAACCGCTTTGTTCACCGGCAGCGCCGCGCCTGGTGACATCATCACCCAGTCGGCAATGTTGTCTGCCTGCTCCATAAAGGTGACAAATTTTTCCGCCGCTTCCGTCTCTTCGCTGTTTTGCCCGGCGGTAATGGTCAGCGAGGTCAACATGCCGTAGACCGCCGAGTTTTTCTCGGTTGGCACCACGAAACCGACATTTTTCGGGTCACCTTCTTTAATTACAGCCGGAAGGATATAGGTGGAGTAAATCGCCATCGGCGCGGTGCCGTTCATAAAGGCGTCTTTCACTTCCATAATGTCGTTAGAACCCGGCATGGTGTTGGCAGCAAGGTCGCGGTAATAGGTCAGCGCCTGCATCATCTCCGGCGTATCAAGAGTGATTTTGCCTTCGGCGTTAAAAACGTTGGCCTGATTGGATAACGCAAACTGAGAGAACGATTGTTCCGTCAGTACGCTTTCTGCCGTCGGCAGTGCAATACCGTATTTTTTATTCGCCGGATCGTTCAGTTTCTGTGCGACATCCAGCAACTGTTGCCAGTTTTTCGGCTCATCCAGCCCGGCTTTTGCCAGCACATCTTTGCGATACCAGATACCGCCAATCCATGCGCTGACAGGAACCCCAGTCCAGGCGCTACCATCTTCGGTGCGCACAATCCGCAGAACGCCGTCATAAAACGCGCCTTCACCGACATTACTGATGACCGTAGCAACCGCTTTGCGATCGATAAGCTGTTCTTTGTCCATCACTTTGGCGTAGTCATGGCTGGTTTCGATCACTTCCGGCAGCGAGCCGCTACGGGAAAGGGTGATGACTTTGGTGTTATAGGCATCTTCTTCCACCGGCACCTGTTTAACAGTGATGCCTGGGTTTTCTTTTTCAAAACGCGCAATTAACTGACTAATTACCGCCTGGCGTTCCTGTTCCACCGAAGAATGCATAAACTCGATGGAGACATTCGTTTTATTTTCTTCTTTACAGCCTGAAATCAGGGCGCAGGAAACCAGTGCTGATAACAGCACGATTTTTGATTTAATCATGAGATGTTCCTTTTTATTTAATCCACATAACCTGCCAGGGGCGCAGCGTTATTTCATTACCCACTATATCAACTTCACTAATCAGATCCCGACCGTGCAGGTCAGTAATATTTATATGCTGAATATTTTCACTGACATTAAACAAACCCGTCAGACAATTACCATCCGCGTTGCTTCTTTGAATACGCATTACGGATGAATTAACCGTATCGATGGTAAAATCATTATCTGGATGAAACTCGTTATGACTGCGACGAATTTTAATTAGTCGCGACAATTCATGATATACCGCGTGCCTTAACGTCGCTTTATTGTTCAGTTCGGTCGTGATCTCTTCGCTGGTGTATTTTTTACGGTTAATCGCACGGTTATATCCCAGTTTTTCGACACCTGCGTAATCATTACGCGAGCCCAGAATACTTTGAATATATATCGCTGGCACACCGGGGAAAATTAACAAAATCGCATGGGCAAGGATAAACCTGGCGCAACGTTCTTCATCGCTACTCTCGCGGCGGCTTAACGCATCCATATAAGTGACATTCATTTCATACGGACTGCGCGTACCATCGGGATTATTTTTCCAGTTTACTAATGCCCCTTCCTGCTGTAATGCCTCGACCAGCGCTAATATTTCGCTTTCGGGTAGCAAGCCACGCAGTGGGTTAAGCCCGATGCCATCGTGAGAGGCGAGGAAGTTAAACCAGGTGGTGTTGCTGGAAGGTAGTGTCAGGTTTTGCGCCCACGCACAAAGCGCCTCAACGTTCTGTTTTTGCACCGCATGCAGCACCAGCGGCGGCAGCGAGAACTGGTACACCATATGCGCTTCGTCATCACCGTTTCCAAAGTAAGCAATGTTGTCTTTGTGCGGAACATTGGTCTCGGTAATGATCACTGTACCTGGTGCTACGTCATCAATAATCGACCGTAACAGCTTGATAATCAGATGTGTTTTTACCAGATGGATGCAGCTTGTTCCCGGCTCTTTCCACATAAAGCCAACGGCATCCAGGCGGACATACTCAGCACCTTTCTCAAGGTAACACAGTAAAACATCCACCATCGCCAGTAACACTTCAGGGCTACGGTAATTCAGGTCAATTTGATCGTCGCTAAAGGTGGTCCATAAATGGCGCGTTGAATGATCGCGCATCTGGAATGGCGTTAATAACGGTAACGCACGCGGGCGAGTGACGGCGCTGAGATCGGTTTGCGGGTCAACGGCAATAAAAAAATCTTCAAAGCCTGGCTGCTGCTGTAAATAGTTTTTAAACCATTCACTTTTTGCCGACATATGGTTGCAGACAAAATCAAACATTAAATGACTGCATTCACCGAGTTGCTGAATATCCTGCCACTCCCCCGCTTCACTGGCGACCTGATGATAATCAATTACCGAAAAGCCATCATCAGATGACCATGGATAAAACGGCAACAAATGAACATGTGAAAAAATGCTTTGCAGCCAGTGATGGTAAAACTGATTAAATGTGGGTAGTGGTTTTAAATCATTACTGTGAAATTGATCGGCATAGGTAATTAACACGACATCACTTTCATCCCAGTGTTTTTTACGTCGCTGTGTAATTAATCTTTTCGCACTCTCAAGACGCGTTACAAGTTTCTGTAAATGAGTCGCGGTAAATGTTCCACCGTAGATTTCGTCCAGGTAATCCGTAATTTTCTGTTTCATGTTGCCTTTCCGTGGTAGCGGTCCCATGAGACGAGAGACTACTCCGCAGAAAATAAACTGTCAATTGAACACAAGGGTTTTAGTCACGCAGGAAATCATTTTTTACCAAGGAAAAAGCGTATTTGTGAGCTGACGCAAATAATCTATGGGGATGTAAATAAGGTGTGACAGAAAAAGTAAACGGCGCATAAGCGCCGCTTAGGGTGGATTCTTTTAACCTTTGACTTTCGGCATTGCGATGTCTTTCAGGCCGCCAGCGTTCTCAACGTGGGTATATCCCATCTCGCTAAGGATCTCTTTTGCCTGTCCTGACTGGCGTCCGGCATTGCAATACACTTTCACGGTGTCGTTTTTATCCGGAACGGCGGTGGCAATGCGCTCTTTCACTTCCTTCAGGGGAATATTGATGGCTCCCTGAACGTGCTCTTGCTGATACTGCTCTGGAACACGAACATCGATCCAGTGTTCAGCGGCGAAAACGGGCAGTGAAAACACCAGTGTCAGAGCAAGTAAGCCTTTTTTAAACATGTAAGCGTCCTTCTATGGATGAAAATTGCCATCCATAATACGCCTTAGCTTTAACAATTTTTGCGAAACTCCCCTCACCTTTTATAACGCTGCGCCAGTTTATTGGCAGCCCGACTTAACAGCGGTTTCAGCGCCACGGCCAGCAACATTTTCAGCGGTCGGCGAGCAACTGATTTTATCGCCCAGCCAGCTACACCTGCCGGGCCATAGCGCAGTGCGGTAAGAAGTACCAGCTTGCCTGCTAATTTGAAACCAGGCTTCACCTTTTGCCCGGCCTGTTGCCAGCGAGTATTCATAACTTTCCTCACAGTTGACGGAAACGGCTACGTAACGTAAAAGTATCGGAAGTGACATAACGTTCCATCTCGCGTAAACGCGTTTCACTTGCCGCCAGTTCACGGTCGACATCATCCAGCAATTCGCTGCTGGAAGGTAGCTGCTCACCAAAGGCCATGTTGTCCGGCATTGGATCAAGCGCAAATGACAAAATGATGTAAGCAACCAGGGTAAACAGCGCCAGGCCGAAGAAAATCGACAGCACCACCAGGATACGTACCAGTTTTACCGGTACATCAAAATAGTTGGCAATCCCGGCGCAGACGCCACGTACCATGCCCTGCTGTGGAATACGCCATAATTTTTTATTGAGATTAATACCCGCCATTAGCGATCCCTCCAGTTCGGATGTTCTGCATCAAGAATGGATTCCAGTGCCTGAATACGTTCGCGCATCCGTTTTGCTTCATCAGCCAGTTGCGCTAATCGTTGCTGCTCACTTTGCGACAATTCACCGCGACCGGAACGATTGCTGTAATGCAGCCATAACCAGATCGGTAAAACAAACAGCACAAAAATGGTTAACGGAATAGCCAGAAATAGCGCGCTCATAAGGACTCCTTAGACGATGAGCGGCGGCGCGTTCGGACGCCGCCTGGATGTTATTATTGATTGTCTTGCTTCATTTTGGCTTTTAATTGTGCCAGTTGCTCGCTGATTGCATCATCGGCTTTCAGTTCGGCAAACTGATCGTCCAGCGATTTTTGTTTACCGAAGCTGTGGCTTTCTGCTTCCGCTTCCATCTGGTCAATTCGACGTTCGAAAGATTCGAAACGAGCCATTGCTTCATCCAGTTTGCCACTGTCCAGTTGACGACGCACATCGCGCGACGAGTTTGCCGCCTGATGGCGTAACATCAATGCCTGCTGGCGAGCGCGTGTTTCACTCAATTTGTTTTCCAGCTCGCCGATCTCTTTCTTCATACGCACCAGCGTATCGTCCACCAGCGTCACTTCATGTTCCAGGCTCTTAATCAGATCGGTCAGTTTCTGTTTTTCAATTAACGCCGCACGCGCCAGATCTTCTCTCTCTTTCAGCAGCGCCAGTTCGGCTTTTTCCTGCCATTCAACTTCACGCGCCGACGCTTGTTCAATACGGCGAGTCAGCTGTTTCTTTTCTGCCAGCGCACGCGCCGAAGTAGAACGTACTTCAACCAGTGTATCTTCCATCTCCTGGATCATCAGACGCACCAGTTTCTGTGGATCTTCCGCTTTCTCTAACAGAGCGTTGATGTTGGCATTCACGATGTCGGCAAAGCGAGAAAAAATACCCATAATGTTGTCCTCTTGATTTCTGCGTTCAGGATTGTCCTGCTGAACTATTAATACAATTTGCGTGCCAATTTTTTATCTTTTTGATTTATAAAGATCTGATTGAAGAATCAACAGCAACATGCCAGGATGAGTTAGCGAATTACACTAACAAGTGGCGAATTTCATCATGGCAGAATACAAAGATAATTTACTCGGTGAGGCGAACAGCTTTCTCGAAGTGCTGGAACAGGTTTCGCATCTCGCACCGCTGGACAAACCGGTGCTCATCATCGGCGAGCGCGGCACAGGTAAAGAGCTGATTGCCAGTCGTCTGCATTATCTCTCCTCCCGTTGGCAGGGGCCGTTTATTTCCCTTAACTGCGCGGCGTTAAATGAAAATCTGCTGGATTCCGAACTGTTTGGTCACGAAGCGGGCGCGTTTACCGGTGCGCAAAAACGTCATCCAGGGAGATTTGAACGTGCCGACGGCGGTACGCTATTTCTTGATGAACTCGCTACGGCACCGATGATGGTACAGGAGAAATTATTGCGCGTGATTGAGTACGGTGAACTGGAGCGCGTTGGCGGCAGCCAGCCATTGCAGGTGAATGTGCGGTTGGTATGCGCGACGAATGCCGATCTCCCGGCGATGGTCAATGAAGGGACTTTTCGCGCTGACCTGCTCGACCGGCTGGCTTTCGATGTAGTGCAACTGCCGCCCCTGCGCGAGCGCGAAAGCGACATTATGCTGATGGCAGAACACTTTGCCATTCAGATGTGTCGGGAAATCAAGCTGCCTCTGTTCCCGGGTTTTACCGAGCGCGCCAGAGAAACATTGCTGAATTATCGCTGGCCGGGAAATATTCGTGAATTGAAAAACGTGGTGGAACGTTCGGTGTATCGCCACGGCACCAGCGATTATCCGCTTGATGACATTATTATTGATCCCTTTAAACGGCGTCCACCTGAAGAACCCATCGCCGTTCCAGAAAACACTTCACTTCCGACGCTGCCACTGGATTTACGTGAGTTTCAGATGCAGCAGGAAAAAGAGTTGCTGCTACTCAGTTTGCAACAAGGGAAATATAACCAGAAGCGCGCGGCTGAATTACTGGGGTTAACCTATCATCAGTTCCGCGCGTTGTTGAAAAAGCACCAGATTTAGCGAAGTTGGGCAATACAACTTGCCGGATGCGGCGTGAACGCCTTATCCGGCATACATAATCAATACGTCGTTTGCAGGCCTGATAAGCGCAGCGCATCAGACATTATTGCGTTGGGCTATTAATCGCTCAGCGCATCCTGCAATATTTTCATTGCCGCATCGAATTGCGCATCCGGGATGGTCAGCGGATACAGGAAGCGAATCACGTTGCCGTATGCGCCACAGGTCAGCAGGAGCAGCCCCTGTGCCAGCGCGCGTTGCTGGATTTTCTGTGCAATCGCCGCTGACGGCTCGCCCGTTTGCGGATCGTTAAACTCTGCCGCAATCATCGACCCCAGACCGCGTACCGCCGCGATGGCCGGAACGCTTTCTTTGGCATCTATCAGCGTTTGCGTCAGGCGCTGGCCCAGTTGATTAGCGCGTTCACAGAGTGATTCTTTGTCGATAATGTTGAGCACCGCGTGCGCGGCAGCCACCGCCAGCGGGTTCCCGGCGTAGGTACCACCAAGCCCGCCCGGCGCGGGCGCGTCCATAATATTCGCGTTACCGACCACGCCCGAAAGCGGCATCCCGCCCGCGAGGCTTTTCGCCATCGTCATTAAGTCCGGCTTATCGGCGTAGTGATCCATGGCAAACAGTTTACCGGTACGCGCAAAGCCGCTTTGCACTTCATCGGCAATCATCACAATACCGTGCTCGTCGCACAGGCGGCGAATGGCGGCAACCAGCTCTTTTGGCGCAACGTTGAAACCGCCTTCGCCCTGCACCGGTTCGAAAATAATCGCCGCCACCTGCTTCGCTTCAATGTCCGATTTAAACAAGCGTTCGATGGCATCGAGGGAGTCCTGCGTTGAAACGCCATGTAAATCTGACGGATAAGGTACGTGATACACCGAACCGGGGAACGGGCCGAAGCCGATTTTGTACGGCGCGACCTTTCCGGTCAGCGCCATGGTCATATATGTACGACCGTGGAAGCCGCCGCTAAACGCAATCACGCCAGGGCGTCCGGTATGGGCGCGGGCGATTTTCACCGCGTTCTCCACCGCTTCCGCACCGGTGGTGAAGAACGCAGTTTTAGCCTGCCCGCTCACCGGGGCAAGGGCGTTGATTTTCTCCGCCAGGGTGACGTAGCTTTCGTACGGCACAATCTGATACGCCGTGTGGGTAAACTGTTGCAATTGCTGCTCCACCGCCGCGACCAGATCAGGGTGGCGATGCCCGGTATTCAGCACCGCAATGCCTGCGGCGAAATCGATATATTCGTTGCCCTCTACATCCTTCAGCGTGGCGTTTTCTGCCGACTGGGCGAAGAAGTTACACATCACGCCAACCCCGCGTGGGGTAGCAGAAAGACGACGCTGATGGAATTCATTGTTGCTCATGTTTCACACCTTTTGACTCTTCACTGTTAATCGGAAATTAAACGCCCAGACGATCGCGCAGGCTGTAATAAGCCGCGCCCATCGCGGTAAATGGCACGCGCAGCGTGCGCCCGCCGGGGAACGGGTAATGCGGCAGATTGGCGAAGGCGTCGAAACGCTCGGCGTCGCCGCGCAGCAATTCAGCAATCAAACGCCCGGCAAGATGGGTACAGGTGACGCCGTGACCACTATATCCCTGCATGTAATAGATGTTGGTATCAAGGCGACCAAACTGCGGCATCCGTGACAAGGTCAGCAGGAAGTTGCCCGTCCAGCGGTAATCAATTTTCACGCCCTTCAACTGCGGGAAGGTTTTCAGCAGTTTCGGCACCACAAGACGCTCAACATCATCCGGGTCACGCGCGCCGTAGACCACGCCGCCGCCGTACAGCAGGCGGTTATCGGCAGTCAGGCGGTAGTAATCAAGAAGATAGTTACAGTCTTCCACACAGTAGTTTTTCGGGATCAGCGAACGGGCTAAATCTTCCGACAGCCGCTCGGTGGTGATCACCTGCGTGCCGCACGGCATGCTGCGTTTCGCCAGTTCCGGCTCTACTTTATCGCCCAGATACGCATTCCCGGCGACAATCACATACTTCGCCGTCACCTGACCATTGGCAGTCCGCACCACGGCTGGCGTGGTATGCTGGATCTGCGTCACGGCGGAAAGCTCATACACGCGCCCGCCGTTCAGGCGAATGGCATCGGCTTCACCAATGGCGAGGTTTAGCGGATGAATATGCCCACCGCTGTGATCCAGCAGCGCACCAGTGTAGCGATCGCTGGCGACCTCGAGGCGAATAGCGTTGGCGTCCAGCAGCTCCAGCTGTTTATTGCCGTAGCGTTCCCAGTTCTCTTTCTGCTCTTCGAGTGTGGCGAGTTGTTTATCATTCATCGCTACAAACAGGCCGCCGGGGCGGTAGTCGCAGTCAATCTGATAACGTTTGATACGTTCGCGGATGATCTCCCCGCCCTCAAACATCATGCTGCCGAGCATACGGGCGGTATCCATGCCGTAGCTTTTTTCGATAACGTCGATGTCGCGGCTGTAGGAGTTCACAAGCTGCCCGCCGTTGCGTCCGCTTGCGCCGAAGCCGATGCGTGAGGCTTCAAGAACCACCACGTCAAAGCCCGCTTCCGCCAGATGCAGCGCGGAGGAAAGCCCGGTATAGCCGCCGCCGACCACGCAAACGTCGCAGGAAATCGACTCATTCAGCGTGTCGAATGGCGCGTATTTATTCGCACTGGCGGCGTAATAACTGCTGGTATGTTCGGTCATTTCAGGCCTCCAGGCTTATCCAGATGGTTTTCAGTTCGGTGAATTTTTCAAGGGCGTGCAGGGATTTGTCGCGACCGTTGCCGCTCTGCTTATAGCCGCCAAACGGCACGGTCATATCACCGTCGTTGTAGTTATTGACGAAGACGGAACCGGCTTTCAGGCGGCGACTCATGCGGTGCGCGCGGGAGAGGTCGCGTGTCCATACCGCCGCGCCAAGTCCGTACTGGCTGTCGTTGGCAAGCTGTAGCGCCTGCTCTTCTGATGTGAAACGCGTGACCACCAGCACCGGGCCGAAAATCTCTTCGCGGCTTAAGGACGCATTCGGGTCGACATCCACAAAGATGGTCGGGCCGATGGCCGCAGCCAGTTTGGCATTACGACCATCCAGCAGCAGTTGCCCTTTACCTTCGCCTTCGCGAATAAAGCTATGCACCGAGTCAGCGTGGGCGCAGTCGATTAAGGTGCCCATGGTGGTTGCGGGATCAAGTGGATGGCCCGGCTGCCAGTTTTGCGCCTGCTGTTTTAACAGGGCTAAGAACTCATCGGCAATGCTCTCTTCCAGCAACAAACGCGTTCCGGCGATGCACACCTGGCCCTGGTTATAAAATATGCCCGCGGCGGTGGCGTTCGCCGCTTTTTGCAAATCCGGGCAGTCAGCGAAAACGATGTTGGCGCTTTTGCCGCCCGCTTCCAGCCAGACGCGTTTCATGTTGCTGTCGCCTGCATCTTTCAGCAGCTGTTTCCCGGTGCGGGTCGAGCCGGTAAAGGCGATAACGTCGATATCGTTATGACGCGACAGCGCCTGGCCCGCTTCATGACCAAAACCCGTCACCACGTTCAGCACACCATCCGGCAGACCTGCTTCTTTCGCCAGCCCGGCGAGACGAATCGCGCTAAGCGGTGATTTTTCAGACGGTTTTAGAATCACGCTGTTTCCCGCCGCCAGCGCCGGGCCGAGTTTCCAGCAGGTCAGCAGCAACGGGAAGTTCCACGGTACAATGGCAGCAATCACGCCCACCGGTTCACGCACGATCATCGCCAAGTCATTGCTACTGGTGGTCGCCACTTCGCCATACACTTTGTCGATTGCTTCGGCGTACCAGCGAATGGCGCGCGCCGCGCCGGGAATATCATCACGCAGGCTGTGACGAATCGGTTTGCCGGTATCGAGGGTTTCCAGCAGCGCCAGCTCTTCGGCGTGGGCTTCCATTAAATCAGCGAGTTTATTCAGCACCGCTTTACGTTTTGCCGGGGCAGCCTGCGACCAGTCGCCGCGTTCAAATACGCCGCGTGCTGCGCTCACCGCACGGTCGATATCGACGCTCTTGCCGCGGGCAATTTTCGCCAGCGGTGCCTGGGTGACCGGATCAACGGTTTCAAAAGTTTCATTTTCCGCCGCAGCAGTATATTCACCGTTAATAAATAAGCGGGTTTCAATGGCGAGACTTAACGCTTTATCCTGCCAGTAAGCCAGATGATGAAAATTCATTATGACTCCTGTTTCACGTGTATCAGATATATGCAGTTTGTGAACGTCAGGGCGCAGAGATCCCCGGGCCGCATGCCCGCTTATTTCTGGCGACATTCTTTATGGATTGCCGGGCGCATTGCGCTTACCCGGCTTACAGAACAAAAAGATTAAAACGTGGTGGGCGTATGGGCGCTGATAATTCGGCAAATACCTGCCGACGTATTACTGAAACTGTGCGGGATGCCGGTATTAATGGCATAACTTTGCCCCGCGACGAGGTGGTAATCCTGACCATTAATCGTCAGAACAATTTCACCTTCCAGTACAGTGCCTATTTCCTCACCCTGATGCTTAATTCTTTCCCCAGTGGTTGTGCCCGGCTGGTAAGTTTCAAAGATCATCGCCAGCGTGCGATTCGGGTTACCGTTATGAACCAGCTTCATTGACACACCCTGACTGCCCATCTCAATTAAGTCGTCCTGATTAATGACGACCTGTGGCTCATCAGGTTTTTCCGGCTCGGAAAAGAATTCCGAGAGTGACAGACCATACACCTTCAGCAGCTTTTGTAGCGTACTGATGGCAGGGCTGACTTTATCCTGTTCTATCGTACTGATAGCACTGTGAGTCAGCCCGGAGAGTTCGGCGGCACGACGTTGTGAAAGCCCCTGCTGCTGGCGGATTTCCGACAAGCGTTTTCCTGGCGCCAGTCCCTCATCACTCATATTTGCATTTCCTTAAACTGTAGTGGTCAGAGTCGCTGTTTTTCAGCGATATGGTGCTGACAAGCGGTGATAAAGCCCTCGAACAATATACGCGAAAGCGCGTACTCGCTACTGTTCCATTCCGGGTGCCACTGTACGCCCAGCGCAAAAGGATGATTGATGACGCTAACCGCCTCAACTAAGCCATCCGGCGAGCGAGCTTCAACACGCAACCGTGGGCTAACGACCTTCGCCCCTTGTCCATGCAGAGAGTTTACCCAAAAGTTGCTACATTCAGGTAACAGTGCGGACAGCAATCCCCCCTCTTCAACCTGAACTTCATGCGACGGTGCATATTGCTGTTCCACCGGCAGTTCGGGATCTTCCCGATGTTCCAGCAATTCAGGCTGTTCGCACAGCTTGCGATGCAACGAACCACCGGTTGCCACCACCAGTTCCTGTAAACCCCGGCAGATGGCGAAAATGGGGATGCGCCTTTCGAGTGCGGCATTAATTAACGCCATGCTCAGAAGATCACGCCCGGGATCGGCGTCAGGCTCATCGCCGTTTTCACCATATAGGTGCGGCTGCACATTGCTGGGACTACCAGGAAGATAAATACCATCGAGTTTCGGCAAAAGTTGTTCAAGTAATGACGGTTCCGCCAGCGCATGTGGCAGCGCAATTGGCAAGCCGCCTGCGTGGATGATGGCATTCAGGTACTTTTCTTGCAGAGTCTGGGTCGCATGACCCTTAAGCCTGTTCCTGCACATTACGACACCGATAACCGGATTGTTCATTATATTTTCCATGCTCAATCTCACAAAGTGGACTAAATTATCGCCATTACTGCGCTTTAAATGACCTTTATGTTCAATATTTTTTCAATCTAGCAGCGGGTTTTCATTTTTGCAAACTCAATTTAACATTTGACAAACATTTAGTTTGCATACAGATTCGAATGGTGGTCATTATATTTTACGCTTTGATAACGAGCGGAAAACAAACCAAAGGCGAAGAATCATGGAAACCAATATCGTTGAAGTAGAGAACTTTGTTCAGCAGTCAGAAGAGAGGCGGGGTAGCGCCTTTACGCAGGAAGTGAAACGCTACCTGGAGCGCTACCCGAATACGCAATATGTTGATGTTTTACTTACCGATCTGAATGGTTGTTTTCGTGGGAAACGTATTCCTGTTTCAAGCCTGAAGAAGCTCGAGAAAGGGTGTTATTTCCCGGCCTCGGTGTTTGCAATGGATATTCTGGGCAACGTAGTAGAAGAAGCGGGCCTGGGTCAGGAAATGGGCGAGCCGGATCGTACCTGTGTTCCTGTTCTCGGTTCCTTAACCCCATCTGCTGCAGATCCTGAGTTTATCGGTCAGATGCTCCTGACCATGGTCGATGAAGATGGCGCTCCCTTTGACGTTGAGCCGCGGAACGTTCTTAACCGCCTGTGGCAGCAGCTACGCCAGCGCGGATTGTTCCCGGTTGTAGCGGTAGAGCTGGAGTTCTATTTACTGGATCGCCAGCGCGACGCTGAAGGGTATCTGCAACCGCCCTGCGCGCCCGGCACCGATGACCGCAATACACAAAGTCAGGTTTACTCCGTTGATAACCTCAACCACTTCGCCGACGTGCTCAATGATATTGATGAGCTGGCGCAGTTACAGCTGATTCCGGCAGATGGCGCGGTCGCCGAGGCCTCGCCAGGTCAGTTTGAAATCAATCTTTACCATACCGATAACGTGCTGGAAGCTTGCGATGATGCGCTGGCACTAAAACGCCTGGTGCGTCTGATGGCAGAAAAGCATAAGATGCACGCCACTTTTATGGCGAAGCCGTATGAAGAGCACGCGGGCAGCGGGATGCATATCCATATCAGTATGCAAAATAATCGTGGCGAGAACGTGCTTTCTGACGCGGAAGGCGAAGATTCGCCGCTGCTGAAAAAGATGCTCGCCGGGATGATTGACCTGATGCCGTCATCAATGGCGTTGCTGGCACCAAACGTGAACTCGTATCGCCGCTTCCAGCCGGGGATGTATGTACCGACGCAGGCGTCGTGGGGCCATAACAACCGCACCGTCGCCCTGCGTATTCCCTGCGGCGATCGCCATAATCACCGCGTGGAATATCGCGTGGCGGGTGCCGATGCCAACCCGTATTTGGTGATGGCAGCGATTTTTGCCGGTATTTTGCATGGCCTTGATAACGAACTGCCATTACAGGAAGAAGTCGAAGGCAACGGGCTGGAACAGGAAGGCTTACCCTTCCCGATTCGCCAGAGCGATGCCCTGGGTGAGTTTATCGAGAACGATCATCTACGCCGCTATTTAGGTGATCGCTTCTGCCATGTGTATCACGCCTGTAAAAATGATGAACTGTTGCAGTTTGAGCGCCTCATCACAGAAACAGAAATTGAGTGGATGTTGAAAAACGCATAGTACCCCTTGCGGGGTTGTTTCATCGGCCTGAGCGGAGCCAGGCCTGACATTTGCTGGTAATCCAGACATTTCCCGGATGTCGCGTTATGGAGCGCAGGCGGCAACGGGCTTCCGTTAACGATTAAGACTGTGACGAGGAAATGAGATGATGCCGATGATTAAATCCCCGCATGGCGAGGGAGGCTGCGTGTGCGCCCTCCCTGCGACTGACTTGACTCCGCCCCCTTTGCTTCCCTTGCTAAACAGGTTTGATTTCAGGTCGACACGACCGCAAACCTTATTACGCAGGGGAGGCAACAATTATGGCTATTAATTCACCACTGAACATTGCTGCGCAACCCGGCAAAACCCGTCTGCGAAAATCACTGAAATTGTGGCAGGTAGTGATGATGGGGCTTGCCTATCTCACACCGATGACCGTGTTCGATACCTTTGGCATTGTGTCCGGCATCAGCGACGGCCACGTTCCGGCATCCTATTTGCTGGCGCTGGCGGGCGTGCTGTTTACCGCGATCAGCTACGGTAAGCTGGTTCGCCAGTTCCCGGAGGCAGGCTCGGCCTATACCTACGCGCAAAAATCGATTAGCCCGCATGTCGGCTTTATGGTCGGCTGGTCATCGCTGCTGGATTATCTCTTTTTGCCGATGATCAACGTTTTGTTGGCGAAAATCTATCTCTCCGCCCTCTTCCCGGAAGTGCCGCCGTGGGTGTGGGTGGTAACCTTCGTCGCCATTTTAACCGCCGCGAATCTGAAGAGCGTCAACCTGGTCGCTAACTTCAATACCTTGTTTGTACTGGTGCAAATCTCCATCATGGTGGTGTTTATCTTCCTGGTGGTTCAGGGACTACATAAAGGAGAAGGCGTTGGCACCGTCTGGTCACTTCAGCCGTTTATCAGCGAGAACGCGCACCTGATCCCGATTATTACCGGGGCGACGATTGTCTGTTTCTCGTTCCTCGGTTTCGATGCGGTGACCACGCTTTCGGAAGAGACGCCGGACGCCGCACGCGTGATCCCGAAAGCCATCTTCCTGACGGCGGTATACGGCGGCGTTATCTTTATCGCGGCGTCGTTCTTTATGCAGCTGTTCTTCCCGGATATCAGCCGCTTTAAAGATCCGGACGCCGCACTGCCGGAAATCGCACTGTACGTTGGCGGCAAGTTGTTCCAGTCGATTTTCCTCTGCACGACGTTTGTGAACACGTTAGCGTCTGGCCTGGCGTCACATGCCAGCGTGTCGCGTCTGCTGTATGTGATGGGGCGTGACAATGTGTTTCCGGAGCGCGTGTTTGGCTATGTGCACCCAAAATGGCGGACTCCGGCACTGAACGTCATTATGGTCGGGATTGTCGCGTTGTCAGCGCTGTTCTTTGATTTAGTCACCGCGACAGCATTGATTAACTTCGGTGCTCTGGTGGCGTTTACCTTCGTTAACCTGTCGGTGTTTAATCATTTCTGGCGGCGTAAAGGAATGAATAAAAGCTGGAAGGAACACTTTCACTATTTGCTGATGCCGCTGGTTGGCGCGCTGACGGTGGGTGTGCTGTGGGTTAACCTCGAGTCAACGTCACTGACACTCGGTCTGGTATGGGCTTCATTAGGCGGCGCATATTTGTGGTATCTGATCCGCCGCTATCGCAAAGTGCCGTTGTATGATGGTGACAGAACGCCGGTGAGCGAAACGTAATAGTCGGATGCGCGGCGCATTATCCTGCCTGAGGGTAATGCGCCGCGCCATTAACTATAAAAAGATGTATGACCCGGATCACGAGTGCTATCATCCGCCCTTATGCTTAGCGCATTAACCCCAGGGGCAAATAATGAACCACGATATCCCGCTAAAATATTTTGATATTGCCGATGAGTACGCGACCGAATGCGCAGAGCCTGTCGCAGACGCTGAACGCACACCGCTGGCCCACTACTTCCAGTTACTGCTCACCCGTTTGATGAACAATGAAGAGATCAGCGAAGAAGCCCAACATGAAATGGCTGCTGAAGCGGGGATTAATCCCGTACGCATTGATGAGATCGCAGAGTTTTTGAATCAATGGGGTAATGAGTAATTATTTCATTGCAGACGCTCGGTCAGTATCGTTGCCCGGATAAAGCGTTCACGCCGCATCCGGCTAAAAATGACACGCACTGCAGCGTGCTTTAATGGGTTTCTCACGATCGTACCGCTCTGCTCCTCGCTAAGTTGTTCTGTGAGTTATAGTTATAGAGAAATCACGGGTACGAATGTTGAACAGATGGCGACGTCACCTGTTCAACGACCAACCACACGGCCCTCATTACGACCCCTGAACACAAACGGTAATGGCAAATGTCATTAAATATTAGTAAGATAGCCTCTTTACATAAAATCCCTTAATATTATGCGCCAGGTATTATCGTCTCTTTTGGTGATTGCTGGACTTGTGAGTGGTCAGGCAATCGCCGCGCCTGAATCCCCCCCGCATGCTGATATCCGCGACAGCGGTTTTGTCTATTGCGTCAGCGGGCAAGTCAACACCTTTAACCCATCCAAAGCGAGCAGTGGGTTAATTGTCGATACCCTTGCCGCCCAGTTTTATGATCGACTCCTGGATGTCGATCCCTATACCTATCGCCTGATGCCGGAACTTGCCGAAAGCTGGGAAGTGCTCGACAACGGCGCGACCTATCGCTTCCACCTGCGTCGCGATGTTCCGTTTCAAAAAACCGACTGGTTTACTCCCACTCGTAAAATGAATGCCGACGATGTGGTGTTTACCTTCCAGCGAATTTTTGACCGTAACAACCCGTGGCATAACGTCAACGGCAGCAACTTTCCCTACTTCGACAGCCTGCAATTTGCCGATAACGTTAAAAGCGTTCGCAAACTGGATAATCATACCGTTGAGTTCCGACTCGCCCAGCCGGATGCTTCTTTTTTGTGGCACCTGGCGACCCATTATGCATCGGTCATGTCGGCAGAATATGCCCAGAAGTTAGAGAAAGAAGATCGCCAGGAACAACTCGACCGTCAGCCGGTCGGCACTGGACCGTATCAGTTATCGGAATACCGCGCCGGGCAATTTATTCGCCTACAACGTCATGATGACTTCTGGCGCGGCAAACCGTTAATGCCGCAGGTGGTGGTGGATTTAGGCTCTGGCGGTACAGGACGTCTGTCGAAACTCCTGACCGGGGAGTGCGACGTTCTGGCCTGGCCTGCTGCCAGTCAGCTATCCATTTTGCGTGACGACCCACGCTTGCGTTTAACGCTGCGTCCAGGGATGAATGTCGCCTATCTGGCATTTAACACCGCTAAACCGCCGCTAAATAATCCCGCTGTCCGCCATGCGCTGGCACTGGCGATCAATAACCAGCGTCTGATGCAATCCATCTATTATGGTACGGCTGAAACGGCAGCCTCTATTTTACCGCGCGCCTCGTGGGCCTATGACAACGAGGCTAAAATTACTGAATACAATCCGGCGAAATCGCGCGAACAGTTGAAGGCGTTAGGGCTGGAAAACTTAACGCTGAAACTGTGGGTGCCCACACGTTCGCAGGCGTGGAACCCCAGCCCACTGAAAACCGCCGAACTAATTCAGGCGGATATGGCGCAGGTTGGCGTAAAAGTGGTGATTGTGCCGGTAGAAGGTCGTTTTCAGGAGGCGCGGTTGATGGATATGAGCCATGATCTGACGTTATCCGGTTGGGCGACAGACAGTAACGATCCGGACAGTTTCTTTCGTCCGCTACTGAGCTGCGCAGCAATACATTCCCAGACCAACCTCGCCCACTGGTGCGATCCGAAATTCGACAGCGTGTTGCGTAAGGCGCTCTCCTCGCAGCAGCTAGCGGCGCGTATTGAAGCCTATGACGAAGCGCAAAGTATTCTGGCGCAGGAATTGCCCATTTTGCCGCTGGCGTCGTCATTGCGCTTGCAAGCCTACCGTTACGATATCAAAGGGCTGGTTCTTAGCCCGTTTGGTAACGCCTCCTTTGCTGGTGTGTATCGCGAGAAACAGGATGAGGTGAAAAAACCATGATTATCTTCACCTTACGCCGCATTTTGTTATTGATTGTCACCTTGTTCCTGCTGACGTTCGTTGGCTTTAGCTTGAGCTATTTCACCCCACATGCGCCGTTACAAGGCGCGTCACTGTGGAATGCCTGGGTGTTCTGGTTTAACGGCCTGATCCACTGGGATTTTGGTGTTTCCAGCATTAACGGTCAACCGATTGCCGAACAGTTAAAAGAGGTCTTCCCGGCGACGATGGAACTGTGCATCCTCGCCTTCGGTTTTGCGCTGATTGTTGGCATCCCCGTAGGAATGATTGCCGGGATTACGCGCCATAAGTGGCAGGATAACTTGATCAACGCCATCGCCTTACTGGGCTTTTCAATCCCGGTGTTCTGGCTGGCGCTTCTGTTGACGCTGTTTTGTTCACTCACGCTAGGTTGGTTGCCCGTTTCAGGGCGTTTCGATCTGCTCTACGAAGTGAAACCGATTACCGGTTTTGCGTTGATTGATGCCTGGCTTTCGGACTCACCGTGGCGGGATGAAATGATCATTAGCGCAATCCGTCATATGGTATTGCCCGTGATCACCCTGTCGGTTGCGCCAACAACTGAAGTGATCCGACTAATGCGTATCAGCACTATCGAAGTGTATGACCAGAATTATGTAAAAGCGGCGGCGACCCGCGGTTTGTCACGCTTTACTATTTTGCGTCGCCACGTTCTGCATAACGCGTTACCTCCGGTTATTCCTCGCCTGGGCTTACAGTTTTCCACCATGCTGACGCTGGCAATGATCACCGAAATGGTCTTTAGCTGGCCGGGTTTAGGGCGCTGGTTAATTAACGCCATCCGCCAGCAAGATTACGCAGCCATTTCCGCCGGAGTGATGGTGTGTGGCTCACTGGTCATTATTGTTAACGTGATTTCTGATATTTTGGGTGCCATGGCTAACCCTCTGAAACATAAGGAATGGTATGCCTTACGATAGCGTATACAGCGAAAAGCGCCCGCCGGGCACGCTGCGTACCGCCTGGCGCAAATTTTATAGTGATGCCTCTGCGATGGTCGGTCTGTACGGCTGCGCGGGACTGGCTGTACTGTGTATTTTTGGCGGCTGGTTTGCGCCTTACGGAATCGATCAGCAATTTCTCGGCTATCAATTATTGCCGCCTTCATGGTCACGCTATGGCGAAGTTTCTTTCTTCCTGGGGACTGACGACCTCGGACGCGATGTTTTAAGTCGTTTACTGAGTGGAGCTGCACCAACCGTGGGGGGGGCATTTGTGGTGACGCTTGCCGCGACGATCTGTGGCCTGGTACTTGGCACCTTTGCCGGGTCGACGCACGGTCTACGCTCAGCGGTGCTTAACCATATTCTGGATACCTTACTGGCGATCCCTTCCCTACTGCTGGCAATTATCGTTGTAGCGTTTGCCGGACCGAGTTTGTCGCACGCCATGTTTGCCGTCTGGCTGGCGCTGCTGCCTCGTATGGTACGTTCGATTTACAGCATGGTGCATGACGAACTGGAAAAAGAGTACGTTATCGCCGCCCGTCTGGATGGCGCATCAACGCTGAATATTCTCTGGTTTGCTGTGATGCCAAACATCACCGCCGGGCTGGTCACCGAGATCACCCGCGCACTGTCGATGGCAATTCTCGATATCGCCGCGCTGGGCTTTCTCGATCTCGGCGCACAACTCCCCTCGCCTGAATGGGGAGCGATGCTCGGTGATGCGCTGGAACTGATTTATGTCGCCCCGTGGACTGTCATGCTGCCAGGTGCGGCAATTATGATTAGCGTGCTGTTGGTTAACCTCCTTGGCGACGGTGTTCGTCGTGCAATTATTGCGGGGGTGGAATAATGCCATTACTCGATATTCGTAACCTGACCATTGAATTTAAAACCGGTGATGAGTGGGTTAAAGCCGTCGACCGCGTAAGTATGACCTTAACCGAAGGTGAAATCCGCGGTCTTGTTGGCGAATCCGGTTCCGGCAAAAGTTTGATTGCAAAAGCAATTTGTGGGGTGAATAAAGATAACTGGCGTGTTACTGCTGACCGTATGCGTTTTGATGATATCGATTTGCTGCGTCTCTCCGCACGCGAACGGCGCAAGCTGGTTGGTCACAACGTGTCGATGATTTTCCAGGAACCGCAGTCGTGTCTTGACCCTTCAGAACGTGTGGGTCGCCAGTTGATGCAAAACATCCCAGCCTGGACCTATAAAGGCCGTTGGTGGCAGCGTTTTGGCTGGCGCAAACGCCGTGCCATTGAACTACTGCACCGTGTGGGGATTAAAGATCACAAAGATGCGATGCGCAGTTTTCCCTATGAGTTGACCGAAGGTGAATGTCAGAAAGTGATGATAGCCATTGCACTGGCGAATCAACCGCGTCTGCTGATTGCTGACGAACCGACAAACTCAATGGAGCCAACAACCCAGGCGCAAATCTTTCGCCTGCTGACGCGTCTCAACCAAAACAGCAATACCACTATTTTGCTTATCAGCCATGACTTACAAATGCTTAGCCAATGGGCGGATAAAATTAACGTGCTTTACTGCGGTCAAACGGTGGAAACCGCGCCGAGTAAGGAGTTGGTGACAATGCCACATCATCCTTATACCCAGGCGCTGATCCGCGCGATACCAGACTTCGGCAGCGCGATGCCGCATAAAAGTCGCCTCAATACGCTGCCCGGCGCTATCCCACTGCTGGAACAGTTACCGATTGGGTGTCGTCTGGGGCCGCGTTGCCCGTATGCACAACGAGAATGCATTGTGACGCCACGTTTGACGGGGGCGAAAAATCATCTCTATGCCTGTCATTTCCCGCTGAACATGGAGAAAGAGTGAGATGATCGAAACGCTGCTTGAAGTGCGTAATTTAAGTAAAACGTTCCGCTACCGGACCGGCTGGTTTCGTCGTCAGACCGTAGAAGCGGTAAAACCCTTGAGCTTTACGCTACGTGAAGGCCAGACACTGGCGATCATTGGCGAGAATGGTTCTGGTAAATCCACGCTGGCAAAAATGCTGGCGGGAATGATAGAACCGACCAGCGGCGAGTTATTGATTGACGATCATCCGCTGCATTTTGGCGATTATTCCTTCCGCAGTCAGCGTATTCGCATGATTTTTCAGGATCCTTCGACCTCGTTGAATCCCCGTCAACGTATCTCGCAAATTCTGGATTTTCCACTGCGTCTGAACACCGATCTGGAACCTGAACAGCGTCGCAAACAGATTATTGAAACGATGCGGATGGTTGGGCTGCTACCGGATCACGTCAGTTACTATCCGCATATGTTGGCACCCGGGCAAAAACAGCGTCTGGGGCTGGCGCGCGCGCTGATATTGCGCCCAAAAGTCATTATTGCCGATGAAGCCCTCGCCTCACTGGATATGTCGATGCGTTCGCAGTTGATTAATCTGATGCTGGAGTTACAGGAAAAACAGGGAATTTCGTATATTTATGTCACCCAGCATATCGGGATGATGAAGCACATTAGCGACCAGGTACTGGTGATGCATCAGGGCGAGGTTGTCGAGCGAGGTAGTACTGCGGATGTGCTCGCCTCTCCGCTGCACGACCTCACCAAACGACTGATTGCCGGTCATTTTGGCGAGGCATTGACGGCGGATGCGTGGCGTAAGGACCGTTAGTGTTTTGCACCTCATCCTGACAGGCCCCCCCCTCAGGATGAGGTGTTCATTACTTTTGATTGTCGATTCTGGTGAGAGCAACCAGCAATGCCAGCGTATAACACACCGTAATTGCCAGACTCATTTTTAACAGTGTTTCTCCGCCAATTCCCGACAATGGCGCGGCTATACCGCCGAAGACAAACATGCTCATCCCCATCAACGCAGACGCCGTTCCAGATTCCTGCGTCCCTACTGCACTCATAGCCTCTGCCCCGCCAACAGTGCCGATGCCGCTACAAAATGCGATGGTGAAAAATAATGCCACCAGTGCCGGAATGGGCAATTGTACCCATGCGCATAAGACCGTGAGCAATGCACACAAAATTGCCGCTATCAGGCCACCTCGCAACAATGTCATCGCGTTAATCCGTCGCGCCAGGCGCGAGAAGATCCATGAAGCAATGATAAGTCCGATGCCGTTAAGGCCAAACACCAGGCTAAATTGCATTGGACTAAAGCCAAATTCCTTCTGCAACACGAACGACGAAGAGCCGATATACGCAAACAAACCGGCCAGCATAAAACTTTGAATCAGGCAAAAGCGCATAAAAAGGCGGTTCTGCACCACGCTTCGTCCGGTTAATAGCAATGATGAGCCCCTTTTATTTTCTGGCAAGGTCTCATTAATAAATAACAGGCAGCCCAGCAACAGTACGGTGCTAATTTCAGCCATTACCCAGAATAAAGTGCGCCAGTCAAAAGTACTAACAATGTACCCGCCCAGCACTGGCGACAACACCGGTGCCAGGCCATTCACCGTCATTAACAGCGCAAAAAACTGGGTCAAAGTTACTCCCTGATATTTGTCACGAGCAATAGAACGAGAGAGCACCGAACCACCCGCCCCCGCGATCCCTTGAATAAAACGCCAGACCACCAGCCAGTAAATATTGTTCGTTGTCGCGCACAAAATGGAAGAAACAATAAACAATAGCAACGACAAGATTAACGGACGTTTACGCCCTATTTTGTCGCTCAGAGGGCCAAATAACAGTTGTCCGACGCCAAGACCAATCAGTGATGCGGTCAGGGTTAATTGCGTTATGGCCGTGGTTGCCGCCAGTTGCTCAGACATCTCCGGCAAAGCCGGCAAATAAAGATCGGTACACATCGGGCCGATACCGGCTAAAAGACCAAGAATCAATGCCCATGAAAGAGAGACTCTAGCCATATTATTCCTTACTTGAGTGATGACATGCCGCCGCCCAGCGACTGCCAGAGCGTGATTCGGTTTGTAAAATCAGTCAGTTGCAGTGCCAGCAGCTCCTGCTGTGCGCTCCACAAGCTGCGCTGCGCCGTCAACACGGTCAGGTAATCACCAACACCCGCCTGATAGCGACGCAAGCCAACATCGACCGTTTGTTGCTCAGCTTTAACATACTGGCGCTGTGCATCCAGTTGCTCTTCAAGCGTGGTCCGCCGCGCCAGTGCGTTAGCGACATCTTTAAATGCGCTCTGAACGGTTTTTTCATAGGTGGCAATGAGCCCACGCTTTTGTGCTTCTGCGTAACGAAGCTGCGCCAGATTACTTCCGCCAGTGAACAGCGGTAATGTGACCGATGGTGCAAATGACCAGATCTGCATTCCGTGGCTGAACAACGACGACAATGCGTCACTGCCCACACCGGCACTGGCAGTCAGCGAAATCGTCGGGAAAAAGTTAGCCCGCGCCGCGCCAATATCTGCATTGGCGCTCTTCAAATTATGTTCCGCTTCCTGGATATCCGGGCGACGCAGCAGAACATCAGATGATACTCCCGCAGGAACCAGACTTATCATTTGTTCCGGCAGGCTTTCCAGTGTTCCCGGTAGCAGATTTTCCGCAAGCGTTGTACCTGCCAGTAAGTTCAGCGCATTTTTATCCTGCATCACTTGTGTCTGATAGCTGGCAACGCTGGCGCGCGCTTGCTGATAAACACTCATCGCCTCACTGACATCTGTCGCTGCCGCCGTGCCAACCTGTTGCTGGCGCTGGATAATTTTCAATGAGTTTTCTGCACTGGCCATCGTTTCTTTTGCCAGGGCCAGGTTGCTGTTATCGGCCGCCAGTGTCAGCCAGGCGGTGCTGATTTCAGCAATCAGCGTTAAACGAGTGTTCTGGGCTGTAAATTCACTGGCAAGCCAGGTTTCCCGCGCCGCCCGAGATAAACTCTGATTACGACCAAACAGATCTAACGTATAACTGGACACCGTGCCGTCAGCCTCGGCAGTTGTTCCCGTACCATTCGCCAGCGAACGACTGCGAGTCGAACTTAAGGCCGCATTCACCGTCGGAAATAACGACGCATTAGTTTGCCCATAGAGCGCCCGTGCTGAGTCAATATCAGCAATCGCTTTTTGCACATCGCGGTTACTGTTCAGTGCAATGGTTACTACCTGCTGCAATCGGGGATCGTGAATCACCTGCTGCCAGTCATGGCTGATTGCCTTCCCCTGGCCCTGTGCTCCCGGCAAGGTCGCCGGGATTGGGGATTCAGGCGTACTGTAGTGAGGATCGAGCGAGACACATCCCGCACTCAACAGCACCAGAAAAATAAGAGAACGACGCAACATTACTTACTCCTGACGGCGCGGTTTACCGGCAAACAAACGTTTCACCAGTACAAAAAATAGAGGAACGAAGAAAATGGCCAGTAATGTAGCGGTCAGCGTGCCGCCAATAATGCCCGTACCAATGGCGATGCGGCTGTTCGCCCCTGCACCGGTTGCTATCGCCAGCGGCATTACCCCCGCAATAAACGCCAGCGAGGTCATGATGATTGGGCGTAAACGAGTCTGCGCCGCGCGTAATGCCGCACGACTCAAGGAATAGCCCTCTGCAACCGCCGCTTCAGCAAATTCCACAATCAGAATGGCGTTTTTCGACGACAAGCCGATAGTAGTTAATAGCGCTACCTGGAAGTAAACGTCGTTGTTTAAATCACGCATCCAGGCCGCCAGCGCCGCGCCAAGAAGCCCCAGAGGGATCACCAGAATGACCGAGAACGGGACTGACCAGCTTTCGTACAGTGCTGCAAGGCAGAGGAAAACCACCAGAATAGAAACTGCATACAGACTTAATGCCTGACCGCTGGCCAGTTTCTCCTGCAATGACAAACCACTCCAGGCCCAGGTTGTTCCCGCAGGAAGACTGTTTGCCAGTTCCTCCATTTTTGTCATTGCATCGCCGGAACTAAAGCCAGTCGCGTTTTCGCCCTGAATTTCATAGGCTGCCGAGCCGTTGTAGCGCACCAGTCTTTCCGGTCCATACAGCCAGCGGGTGGTCGCAAAAGCAGAGAATGGTGTCATGGCGTTATCGCTGCCGCGCACAAACCATTTACCTAAGTCTGACGGCGCGGAACGAAATTCGCTGTCGCCCTGAATGTAGACTTTTTTCACACGACCACGGTCAATAAAGTCATTCACATAAGTACCGCCCCACGCACTGGACAGGGTGTCGGTGACATCATTCAAACTCAACCCTAATGACACCGCTTTATTGCTATCAATATCTACCTGCAATTGCGGCATTTGTGGCAAATCATTGGCGCGTACAGAATGTAACTCCGGACTTTGATTCGCTTTTTCTATCAACTGATTACGCATTTGCAGCAGTGTTTCACGATCGGTTCCACCGTTAGCTAACAATTCAAACGTAAAACCATTGCTTTGGCCCAGCCCATCAACGGCTGGCGGCGTCATCGCAAATACCGTGGCATCACGAATTGTGCCCAGCTCTTTGGTAGCCCGTAGGGCGATAGCCTGGGCGGTGTTTTCTGCCCCTTTACGTTGAGACCAGTTTTTCAACGAAACAAACGCCATCCCGGTGTTCTGTCCGCTGCCGCTAAAACTGAAACCATCAACGGTAAAGATGACATCGGTATTTGCTTTCTCGTTAATCAGGAACCAGTCAACAATCTGGCGATTCACTTCTGCTGTACGGGCAGCGGTCGCCCCGGCCGGCAGCGTGTACTGCACCATGATTTCGCCCTGGTCTTCAGTGGGTAAGAAACTGCCCGGCAGTTTCCACATCATCAGGGCCATTCCACCACCCAGCACGACATAAAGCCCCATCGTTCGGGCTGCACGGCGCAGGACATAAATTACGCCTCGCTGATATTTATCTTCAGTACGGCGGTAAAAGCGGTTAAATGCGCCGAAAAAGCCTTTTTTATGTGGCGGAACATGCTGGAGGACGGAACCGCACAGGGCGGGAGTCAAGGTCAATGCCACCACCACGGAAAGCAGCATTGCGGAGATGATGGTGATGGAGAACTGACGATAAATTACGCCCGTAGATCCCCCAAAGAAGGCCATCGGCAGGAATACGGCTGACAACACCAGCGCAATGGCAACCAATGCGCCAGAAATCTCGCCCATTGATTTTTCCGTGGCTTCACGCGCGGGCAACCCTTCGTCACGCATAATGCGTTCGACGTTCTCCACCACCACAATGGCATCGTCCACCAGCAAGCCGATCGCCAGCACCATTGCAAACAACGTCAGGGTATTAATCGAATAGCCAAACAGCGCAAGAACGCCGAATGTGCCCAGCAAAACGACGGGGACAGCTAACGCCGGAATCAGTGTGGCACGCAGGTTTTGCAGGAATAAATACATCACGCAAACCACCAATACGATGGCTTCAAACAGCGTCTGAATTACGTCCTCTACGGAGATTTTAATAAATTCAGTGCTGTCTTTCGGGTATGCGATGTCGTATCCCTGCGGCATGTTCCGCTGGAATTCGGCAATCTTATCCTTGACCAGCGTCGCCGTATTCAGCGCATTCGCACCGGGCGAAAGCATTACAGCAACCCCGGCAGACGGGTGACCGTTAAGTTTGCCGATAGCGGTATAATCTTCACTGCCCATCTCAACGCGAGCCACATCTTTTATACGAACAACTGCGCCGTCTGACTGGCTTTTCACGATAATATTTTTGAACTGATCCACCGTCTGCAAACGAGACTGCGCACGTACCGTTGCGGTCAGTTGCTGAGTATCCGGTGAAGGCAATGCCCCTATTTTCCCGGCAGTAACCTGCACGTTTTGCGCTTCAATAGCACTTTGCACGTCTGAAGGCATCAGCGAGTAAGACGCCAGTTTGGCCGGGTCGAGCCAGATGCGCATAGCGTATTCCGCGCCAAAGACTTGCAGACTCCCCACACCTTCAACACGCGCCAGGGGGTCCTGAACGTTACTGACCAGCCAGTCGGCGATATCCGAACTGGAGGCTTTGTCAGTGGTGTCATACACGGCAGCAATCAGCAAAAAGTTGCTTTGTGATTTCTCCACCGTAACACCTGTTTGCTGCACTTCGCTGGGTAGGCGCGACTCCGCCTGCTGAATTTTATTCTGCACCTGAACCTGTGCAGTATCTGGATCGGTACCTTGTTCAAAGGTCACATTAATACTGACCGAACCATCAGAGCTACTGGTTGAGCTGAAATAGAGTAAATTATCAAGCCCAGTGAGTTGTTGCTCGATAACCTGAGTCACACTGTTCTCCAGCGTTTCGGCAGAAGCACCAGTATAAGTGGCTGAAATTTTAATGGTCGGCGGTGCAACGTCAGGATATTGCGCGACGGGCAATGTGCGAATAGCCAGAATCCCCGCCAGCATAATCAAAATGGCGATAACCCAGGCAAAGACCGGGCGGCGAACAAAAAAGTGCGAAAACATCAGGCATTGCCTCCATTAGCCTGAACTTCAACAGCCTTGACGGTCTGCCCTGAAGTGACTTTGGCAGAACCTTCAACAATCAGTCGGTCGCCGTTGTGCAGGCCGTTCAGCACCAGCCATTTATCACCATACGTTTCTCCCGTTTCGAGCGTTCGCTGCTCTACTTTATTGTCTTTATTCACCACCAGCGCAGTTGCATTGCCTTTAGCATCGCGCGTAACGCCCTGTTGAGGCGCGAGAATAGCGTTTTCCATCACGCCTTCATCGACACGAGCGCGAACAAACATTCCCGGTAATAACTGCTGTTGTGGATTGGGGAAAATTGCCCGTAATGTCACCGAACCGGTAGACTCATCCACAGCGACTTCGGTGAGTTCCAGACGCCCTTTTTCGCTGTAGGTTGTGCCATCTTCCAGAATAAGTGAGACGCTCATGGTGTCACTGTTGGTCGCCAGTGACTGTTTACGCAGACGTAATAAATCGACACTGGAGCGAGTGAGGTCGACATACATTGTATCCAGACCACGAATAGTCGTTAACGCTGTATCTTGCGACGCGGTCACCAGTGCGCCAGGGGTTACCGACGAAATGCCAATGCGCCCTGAAATCGGTGCGGTTACCGTGGTCCAGTCAAGATTAATGCGCGCAGTTTCCAGTGCGGCTTTTTTCGCCTCTACACTGGCTTTATCTTGTGCACAGGTAGACTGAGCATCATCAGCATCCTGTTGTGAAACACCGTTCTCTTTCACCAGTCGGGCATAACGCTGCGCTTTCTGGCAATCGGCTTTTACCAGTACCTGTGCTTGTTGTAATGCTGCCCGAGCTTCATTCCATGCAGCCTGATAACTGGCCGCATCAATCTGGTAGAGCGGCTGTCCAGCCTTGACCAGATCACCTTCCTTAAATAAGCGTTTCTGGATAATTCCCCCAACCTGCGGACGTACTTCAGCACTGAGCGCAGCACTGGTGCGTCCGGTTAATTCACTGACTACCGAAACCGGTTGAGATTTGAGCGTAACAACGCCGACTTCTGTTTCTGACGGGGATGAATTGTTACTTTGCGTATTATCACAACCCGATAAGAGCAGCATTGCCACTACAGATGTTGCTATATACTTCATTATTTTCTCCAGGGTGAGAAATACCCTCCTCATTGAAATTAATGAGGATATGTCAGGGATATTCAGTTATAACGAACCCGCATCGCGAAATGAATTTCGCAATGAAATAAGGGGGATTAATATCCCCCGCTATTGGTTAATTCTGTTCTTATTTATTTATCAACATACTAACAATATCCTGATATATTTCCTGCAGATGTTGTGGATCGCTTTTTTGCGGTGTTAAACGACGATAAACCGTACCTTCCATCATGGTAGCAAACACTTCAACGCAGCAACGAATGTGATCGTCGCTAAGATGGGGATGCATTCTTTTCATATGTGCACAACCGTTAGCGAACATTCTGGCGTCAGCTTCTTCAAGCATTGCCATAACCCGCGGGTTGCGTGTGGCTTCTGCAGCCACTTCCAGCATCAGCGCGTCGTCGTCCTCATTTAAGGATTTACGCAAGGCAAGGACTTCCGGGAAGTGATCGGTACGCGCGTCAATGTCCATTTGGGCAATACGAAAGTCGATGATACGGCGAACCATCTCTTCAATAATGGCGTCTTTGTTGGCGAAGTAACGATATATCTGACCCACGCTAAGCTGAGCTTCACTGGCAATTTGCGACATACTGGCGGCATGAAATCCGCAGCGACGAAAACACCGACGGGCGGCGTTAATGATTTCATCCTGACGCTGTTTGTGGCGTATCTCCAGCTTGCTGGTCATTTCTGTCTCCTGGCCTATCACTTAGTGAGAATGATCATTCTCATTTTTGCTAATTATACGTTTCTCCAAAGTAATGGAAAGTATTTTTATTTATTCATGATGCATATTCTGATAATGAAGAGATTGTGGAGATTCTGTGAAGATAGTTGACAATATTAAGTTGGAGTCAATTCATCAGAAAGACAGCGACTTGTTGTCGCCAGTTCTGTTTTCATCATCAAACTTATCGGAGCTAATACGAATAGTTTCAAAGTCAGATTCTATAAGATATTTCCCCAACCTCCCCCTTGCAGGCGTCAGGAGTAGATAACGCAAAATGCTCTGTACCGCAGCTTCTCTCCACTACAGAAAGCGCAACTATAGCCACCCACAGCCAGGTTGATTATAATAACCGTTTATCTGTTCGTACTGTTTACTAAAACGACGAATCGCCTGATTTTCAGGCACAACAAGCATCAACAATAAGGATTAAAGCTATGGGTTTTCTTTCCGGTAAGCGCATTCTGGTAACCGGTGTTGCCAGCAAACTGTCCATCGCCTACGGTATCGCTCAGGCGATGCACCGCGAAGGAGCTGAACTGGCATTCACCTACCAGAACGACAAACTGAAAGGCCGCGTAGAAGAATTTGCCGCTCAATTGGGTTCTGACATCGTTCTGCAGTGCGATGTTGCAGAAGATGCCAGCATCGACACCATGTTCGCTGAACTGGGTAAAGTTTGGCCGAAATTTGACGGCTTTGTACACTCTATTGGTTTTGCACCGGGCGATCAGCTGGATGGTGACTATGTTAACGCCGTTACTCGTGAAGGCTTCAAAATTGCCCACGACATCAGCTCCTACAGCTTCGTTGCAATGGCAAAAGCTTGCCGCTCCATGCTGAATCCGGGTTCTGCCCTGCTGACCCTTTCCTACCTTGGCGCTGAGCGCGCTATCCCGAACTACAACGTTATGGGTCTGGCAAAAGCGTCTCTGGAAGCGAACGTGCGCTATATGGCGAACGCGATGGGTCCGGAAGGTGTGCGTGTTAACGCCATCTCTGCTGGTCCGATCCGTACTCTGGCGGCTTCCGGTATCAAAGACTTCCGCAAAATGCTGGCTCATTGCGAAGCCGTTACCCCGATTCGCCGTACCGTTACTATTGAAGATGTGGGTAACTCTGCGGCATTCCTGTGCTCCGATCTCTCTGCCGGTATCTCCGGTGAAGTGGTCCACGTTGACGGCGGTTTCAGCATCGCGGCAATGAACGAACTCGAACTGAAATAATCGTTCTGTTGGTCAAGATGGGCGGCGTTCTGCCGCCCGTTATCTCTGTTATACCTTTCTGATATTTGTTATCGCCGATCCGTCTTTCTCCCCTTCCCGCCTTGCGTCAGGATAACGATTTCCTTTACGACCAAGGAGCGCCCATGGAACAACGCCACATCACCGGCAAAAGCCACTGGTATCATGAAACGCAATCCAGTACTGCGGAGAATGACGTTCTGCCTCTGGTCCCGGAAGCCGCAAAGGTTCGCGATCCCTTTCTGCTCGACGTGATCCTTGATGAAGAAACGCTGGCCCCCTTCCTTTCATGGATGGTCCCGGCGCGCATTCTTGCAGCGGAGTTGTTCCCTGACCAGCTTACTGTGACCCGTTCACAGACCTTCACCGCTTATGAACGCTTGTCGACGGCCCTGACAGTTGCTCAGGTTTGCGGCGTCCAGCGGTTATGTAACTACTATTCGGCGCGACTTACGCCGCTCCCCGGGCCTGATTCCTCCAGGGAAAGTAATCATCGGTTGGCACAAATCACGCAATATGCCCGCCAACTGGCCAGCTCGCCTTCTATTATCGACAACCGATCGCGCCAACATCTGAATGACGTCGGTCTTACTGCCTGGGACTGTGTGATAATCAACCAAATAATTGGTTTTATTGGCTTTCAGGCGCGGACAATTGCGACATTTCAGGCTTATCTCGGGCATTCGGTACGCTGGTTACCCGGTCTGGAGATACAAAACTACGCCGACGCGTCACTGTTTGCTGATGAATCAATACGCTGGCGAAGCAGCTATGAGGTGGAAAAACTACCTGAAGAGCACACAAAAAGTTCTAATGCAGAACTTTGCCAACTGACCGAAACACTCTCTCTCCACCCTATTTCACTTTCCCTTCTCGAAAAGTTGTTAAACAGCACACGGGTCAATACACAGCCGGATAATAAGCTTGCGGCGTTGTTATGCGCGCGTATTAATGGCAGTCCTGCTTGTTTTGCCGCCTGTATGAATTCATCAAATGAATATAAAAAAATCAGCCCCCTTCTGCGCAAGGGCGAAAATGAAATTAACCAATGGGCTGACCGTGATTCTGTTGAGCGCGCTACCGTTCAGGCGATACAATGGCTGACCCGAGCACCCGATCGCTTTAGCGCCGCCCAGTTCAGCCCATTACTCGAACACGAAAAATCATCAACGCAGATTATTAATCTGCTGGTATGGAGCGGGCTGTGTGGCTGGATAAATCGCTTAAAAATCGCGTTGGGTGAGACATATTAACCTTGCTGCGTCAGACAGATTCGCGTAAAACTGTCAGCCGCTCTAATGGCCACCAAAATAGACAATTATGTTTCAGGACAACCCGCTGCTAGCGCAGCTTAAACAGCAACTGCATTCCCAGACGCCACGCGCTGAAGGGGTGGTAAAAGCCACAGAAAAAGGCTTTGGCTTCCTGGAAGTCGACGCGCAAAAAAGTTATTTCATTCCGCCGCCGCAGATGAAAAAAGTCATGCATGGCGACCGAATTATCGCGGTGATCCACAGTGAAAAAGAACGTGAATCCGCAGAGCCAGAAGAACTGGTTGAACCGTTTCTGACTCGTTTCGTGGGTAAAGTTCAGGGCAAAAATGACCGTCTGGCCATCGTTCCTGATCATCCACTCTTAAAAGACGCCATTCCTTGCCGCGCAGCCCGTGGCCTGAACCACGAGTTTAAAGAAGGCGACTGGGCGGTTGCCGAAATGCGCCGTCATCCGCTGAAAGGCGATCGTTCTTTCTATGCTGAACTAACACAATACATCACTTTTGGTGACGACCACTTTGTACCGTGGTGGGTTACCCTGGCGCGCCATAACCTGGAAAAAGAAGCACCAGACGGCGTCGCTACCGAAATGCTCGATGAAGGTCTGGTTCGTGAAGATCTGACAGCGCTGGATTTTGTCACCATCGACAGTGCCAGCACAGAAGATATGGATGACGCCCTTTTCGCTAAGGCGTTGCCGGATGACAAACTTCAGCTGATTGTGGCGATTGCCGATCCAACCGCGTGGATTGCTGAAGGCAGCAAGCTGGACAAAACCGCGAAAATTCGCGCATTCACCAACTATCTGCCTGGCTTCAACATCCCTATGCTGCCTCGCGAGCTTTCTGACGATCTCTGCTCACTGCGCGCCAATGAAGTCCGCCCGGTACTGGCATGCCGCATGACGCTCTCCGCTGATGGCACCATTGAAGATAATATCGAATTCTTTGCCGCCACCATCGAATCCAAAGCGAAGCTGGTGTATGACCAGGTCTCTGACTGGCTGGAAAATACCGGTGACTGGCAGCCTGAAAGTGAAGCAATTGCCGAACAAGTCCGTTTGTTAGCGCAAATTTGCCAACGCCGTGGCGAGTGGCGTAATAACCACGCACTGGTATTTAAAGATCGCCCGGATTACCGCTTTATTCTCGGTGAAAAAGGTGAAGTGCTGGATATCGTCGCCGAGCCTCGTCGCATTGCCAATCGTATCGTCGAAGAAGCGATGATTGCCGCTAACATTTGTGCGGCCCGCGTACTGCGCGATAAGCTCGGTTTTGGCATCTATAACGTGCATATGGGCTTTGATCCGGCGAATGCCGACGCGCTGGCGGCGTTGCTGAAAACCCACGGTCTGCATGTCGATGCCGAAGAAGTGCTCACGCTGGACGGTTTCTGCAAACTGCGTCGTGAACTGGATGCGCAACCAACTGGTTTCCTCGACAGCCGCATTCGTCGCTTCCAGTCATTTGCTGAAATTAGCACTGAACCCGGTCCTCACTTTGGCCTCGGTCTGGAAGCATACGCCACCTGGACTTCGCCAATCCGTAAATATGGCGACATGATCAACCACCGTCTGCTGAAAGCGGTTATCAAAGGCGAAACTGCGACGCGTCCGCAGGATGAAATCACTGTCCAAATGGCCGAGCGTCGCCGTCTCAACCGAATGGCAGAACGTGATGTTGGCGACTGGTTATACGCACGCTTCCTGAAAGACAAAGCCGGGACCGACACCCGTTTCGCGGCGGAAATTGTCGATATCAGCCGTGGCGGCATGCGTGTGCGTTTGGTTGATAACGGCGCTATCGCCTTTATTCCAGCACCTTTCTTACACGCTGTGCGCGATGAACTGGTTTGTAGCCAGGAAAACGGCACTGTACAAATTAAAGGTGAAACGGCTTACAAAGTGACCGACGTTATTGACGTCACCATTGCCGAAGTCCGCATGGAAACCCGCAGCATTATTGCACGCCCGGTCGCGTAATCTCCTTTCACGGCCCATTCCTCATGAATGGGCCGTTTATTTCCCCGCTCCACCTTCGCCATATCCCGGCAGATTTTTAACTGACTTTCGTTTGAAAACTGGCGTTTTTCCAAAACTGGATTACAAATAAATAGATAAAAAAAACAATGCGTTTAGCCGCCGTTAATTTCATGTAAGTCATGTTGTTCCTTTTATTTAACCGCGGACTCCGCTGTTAACCGGAGGATATGCATCATGAAAACCGTTAGGGAGTCCACAACGTTGTACAACTTTCTCGGATCGCACAATCCATACTGGCGGTTGACGGAAAGCAGCGATGTTTTGCGCTTTTCTACCACCGAAACCACAGAACCTGAACGTACGTTGCAGTTATCTGCCGAACAGGCTGCTCGCATCAGGGAAATGACGGTCATCACTTCCAGCCTGATGATGAGTCTGACCGTCGATGAAAGCGATCTTTCTGTGCATCTGGTAGGACGAAAAATCAATAAACGGGAATGGGCTGGCAACGCGTCGGCATGGCATGACACACCGGCGGTTGCTCGTGATTTATCACACGGGCTTTCCTTTGCTGAGCAGGTAGTTTCTGAAGCACATTCCGCAATAGTGATTCTCGACAGTCGGGGGAATATCCAACGCTTCAATCGGTTATGTGAAGATTACACAGGGTTGAAAGAACACGACGTCATTGGGCAAAGCGTGTTTAAACTGTTTATGAGCCGTCGTGAAGCTGCGGCATCCAGGCGCAATAACCGTGTATTTTTTCGAAGCGGCAATGCATATGAAGTCGAACTGTGGATACCAACACGTAAAGGCCAGCGGCTGTTTCTGTTTCGCAATAAATTTGTCCACAGCGGCAGTGGCAAGAACGAGATTTTTTTAATCTGTTCCGGCACCGACATTACCGAAGAGCGCCGCGCTCAGGAGCGACTGCGTATTCTGGCAAATACCGACAGTATCACCGGACTGCCGAATCGTAACGCAATGCAGGAGTTAATCGATCACGCCATTAATCAGGCAGATAACAATAAAGTTGGGGTTGTGTATCTTGATTTGGATAATTTTAAAAAGGTCAACGACGCTTATGGGCATTTGTTTGGTGACCAGCTATTACGCGAAGTGTCATTGGCCATTTTAAGCTGTCTCGAACATGATCAGGTGTTGGCGCGTCCAGGTGGCGATGAGTTTCTGGTACTGGCATCCAATACCTCACAAAGCGCGCTGGAAGCAATGGCATCACGAATTTTGACCCGCTTACGACTCCCCTTCCGCATTGGTTTAATTGAAGTTTATACCAGCTGTTCAGTGGGTATTTCACTCTCTCCCGAACATGGTTCGGACAGCGCGGCTATTATTCGTCACGCCGACACAGCAATGTACACAGCGAAGGAAGGCGGACGAGGACAATTTTGCGTTTTTACCCCAGAAATGAATCAGCGGGTATTTGAATATCTCTGGCTGGATACCAACTTGCGTAAAGCACTGGAAAACGATCAGTTGGTTATTCACTATCAACCGAAAATCACCTGGCGTGGCGAAGTACGCAGTCTGGAAGCTTTAGTACGTTGGCAGTCACCTGAACGTGGGTTGATTCCACCGTTGGACTTTATTTCCTACGCCGAAGAGTCAGGGCTAATTGTGCCTTTAGGCCGTTGGGTGATTCTCGATGTCGTACGCCAGGTGGCGAAGTGGCGGGATAAAGGCATTAACCTGCGAGTGGCGGTAAACATTTCTGCACGTCAGCTCGCCGATCAAACCATTTTCACCGCCCTGAAACAGGTTCTCCAGGAACTCAATTTTGAATACTGCCCTATTGATGTTGAACTGACGGAGAGCTGCCTGATTGAGAATGATGAACTGGCACTGTCTGTTATTCAACAATTTAGCCAACTAGGTGCGCAAGTGCATCTGGACGATTTTGGTACCGGCTACTCTTCACTTTCGCAACTGGCGCGCTTTCCGATCGATGCGATTAAACTTGACCAGGTTTTTGTTCGAGATATTCACAAACAACCTGTATCGCAGTCGCTGGTCCGGGCGATCGTCGCTGTGGCCCAGGCATTGAATCTTCAGGTGATCGCTGAAGGAGTGGAGAGTAAAAAGGAAGATGCTTTTTTAACCAAGAACGGGATTAATGAGCGGCAAGGATTTTTGTTTGCCAAACCGATGCCCGCCGTCGCCTTCGAACGTTGGTATAAACGCTATCTGAAGCGCGCATAAGTAGATGAATATATATACTTAGCGATATATTCTGTAATTATATATCGTATTCCCGGATGATAATTAACCGTTGCTGTTAAACACTTCTCTTTTAGCGGCAATTTTTGCATTATTCATTTTCTCCCTTTTGCTATAAGGATGTCCTTGATGTCTGAATTTGATGCCCAGCGCGTTGCCGAACGTATTGATATTGTGTTAGATATCCTTGTGGCAGGCGATTACCACTCTGCGATCCATAATCTCGAGATACTTAAAGCAGAACTCTTGCGCCAGGTTGCTGAATCTACGCCAGACATCCCGAAGGCACCGTGGGAGATTTAACAATCGTGCCTTCAGGTTTTCCTATTTGAGGATGCCCGGCGCGTCAGTATTTTTTTATTAAGTATTATAACGTTATAAGAATTACAGCGATGAATTCCCGACAACAAACTATTCTACAGATGGTCATTGACCAGGGTCAGGTTAGCGTAACCGATCTGGCAAAAGCCACTGGAGTTTCTGAAGTTACCATTCGCCAGGATCTCAACACCCTCGAAAAACTGAGTTACCTCCGCCGTGCACATGGCTTTGCAGTTTCGCTTGATAGTGATGACGTCGAAACCCGTATGATGAGCAACTATACACTGAAGCGTGAACTCGCCGAGTTTGCCGCGTCTCTGGTTCAACCGGGCGAAACTATCTTTATCGAAAATGGCAGCAGCAATGCCCTACTCGCCCGGACTCTGGGCGAGCAGAAGAAAAATGTCACTATCATCACGGTCAGCAGCTATATTGCACATTTGCTGAAAGACGCGCCTTGTGAAGTCATTTTACTCGGTGGCGTGTACCAGAAAAAAAGCGAAAGTATGGTTGGCCCTTTGACACGTCATTGCATCCAACAGGTGCATTTCAGCAAGGCATTTATTGGTATTGATGGCTGGCAGCCTGAAACTGGGTTTACCGGTCGCGATATGATGCGTACCGATGTGGTCAATGCCGTGCTGGAAAAAGAGTGCGAAGCGATAGTCCTGACTGACAGTTCGAAATTTGGTGCTGTACATTCATACTCCATCGGCCCCGTTGAGCGATTCAATCGCGTGATTACCGATTCGAAAATACGCGCCAGCGATCTGATGCATCTTGAGCACAGTAAACTCACCGTTCACGTCGTTGACATTTAACCATTTCCCTTCTCTACGGATGATTTGCTGTTTTGCAAATCATCCGCTCTAAGATGATTCCTGGTTGATAATTAAGACTATTTACCTGTTATTAACACTCTCAAGATATAAAATTATTATCAGCGATATAACAGGAAGTCATTATCACCTGCGTGATATAACCCTGCGCGCGAGCGGATTTCACGGAATAATTTCACCAGGCTTATTCTTAGCTATTATAGTTATAGAGAGCTTACTTCCGTGAATCATAAATTCAGGAGAGAGTATTATGTTTGTAACGAGCAAAAAAATGACCGCGGCTGTTCTGGCAATTACCCTGGCAATGTCTCTGAGTGCCTGTTCTAACTGGTCTAAACGAGACCGTAACACCGCAATTGGCGCGGGCGCAGGTGCATTAGGCGGTGCAGTACTGACCGATGGCAGTACGCTGGGTACATTAGGTGGTGCAGCCGTCGGTGGTGTTATTGGTCACCAGGTCGGTAAATAATCGTAAATAAATGTCGATTATCGACTCGCAATTATAATACGCTTGATTCTGTTCAGTACGAAATAACTGAATAATACACACAGTAAAATATTCTAAAGCCACGGATATATCCGTGGCTTTTTATGTTAACCGCCGGCGAGTTTTACCTTCATCCCTTTCGCTTCAAGCAGTGATTTTAATAAATCGCGCTTATCACCCTGGATTTCAATAATTCCATCTTTAACTGCCCCGCCGCAGCCGCATTTTTTCTTCAGTTCCGCTGCCAGTTTTGTCAGTTCGGCATCATCGAGATCGACACCGGTAATCAAGCAAACGCCCTTACCTTTACGTCCACTGGTCTGACGCTGAATACGCACCACACCGTCGCCTTTAGGGCGTACAGGGGCCGCTTTTGGCTCATCAATACGTCCGGTTTCCGTTGAGTAGACCAGACGGCTGTTGGAATCACTCATCATGCACTCCGCTGTAAAGAGGCGTTGATCGCTTTCAGCGTTTGCGCTGGATCTACCGATTGCGTTACCGGGCGACCAATCACCATATAATCAACACCAGCCGCCAACGCCTGTTCTGGCGTCATAATGCGGCGCTGGTCACCAGCTTCACTCCCCTGCGGACGAATGCCCGGCGTAACCAGTTTGAACTCCTGACCGAATACCTGTTTAAAGCGCACAGCTTCCTGAGCAGAACACACCACACCATCAAGGCCACATTTTTGCGTCAGTGCCGCCAGACGTTCTGCATAATCTGCAGGTGACAGCGTCACGCCAAGATCGGCCAGGTCGCTGGCTTCCATGCTCGTCAACACCGTCACAGCAATCAAAAGCGGTGCATCTTTGCCAAACGGGACGAGTGCCTCACGCGCTGCGGTCATCATACGCCCCCCACCGGAGGCGTGAACATTCACCATCCACACGCCTAAGTCAGCTGCAGCAGCGACAGCGTGCGCTGCAGTGTTGGGAATATCGTGAAATTTCAGGTCGAGGAAGATATCAAAACCACGCTGTTGAAGTTCGCGTACAAATTGAGGTCCAAACAGCGTAAACATCTCTTTGCCGACTTTCAGACGACAATCGCGTGGGTCGATCTTGTCGACAAAGGCCAGCGCGGCATCACGATTATGATAATCAAGGGCAACAACCACAGGAGAATTCGTAACAGCGCGGGAAGAAGATGAAGCAGTTAACGTCATGACCAGACCTTCTTGATGATGGGCACCGGAAGTGGCGCGAAACAGGTAAACGGCGAGCATTCTACCCGTGGAAATAAAAAATTAACAGTTGCGATTTCTTCCCTGGCAGGCTTTTCTGCGCCCGAGTTACCGGAGCACAATGGAACATCAATAATTAGTATGTTGTAACTAAAGTCAGATTTTTTTAAAAATTACAGGCCATCAAGACCGCGAATCGGTTTAATGGTTGACCAGGCCCGACAAGATGGACAATGCCAGTAGAGGGTGTATGCGGTAAAACCACATTTCTGGCAGCGATAACGAGGCTTACTACGCACCTTCTCGCCAACCATGTCACGCAGCACCATCAGACTCTCTTTGGCACGCCCTTCTTCCGCTTCATTTAAGTGGTAATCCATTAGCTTATGGAACACACGCATGGTCGGATGACGCTGAAGCTGACGCGTAATATAGACCTGTGCGGCCTCACTGCCGTCGCGCGCTTCGATGATGTCCGCAAGCATTAGTTCAGCATCGGCACCGGTGTTCTCTTCCACCGCGCGCTGCAGGAACTCTGCCCATTCGGCAGTTTTACCCAACTGCTGGTAGCAGGTTTGCAGCATTTCCAGCGTTTCGCTGACCAGTTCTCTGTCCTGGGATATCACGCGTTGCAAACTTTCGACGGCTTTGGCGTATTCTCCTTTCGCCATAAATACGCGCCCCATCATGATGGATACGCGGGCGCTGTTTTTATCTGCCGCCGCACCTTTTTTTAACAAGGCCATGGCACGATCGAGATCGTCGCTGGCCATATGCTGTAGGGCTATCTCGCAGTAGAAATGAGCAATTTCGACGCGCTGCTTATCTTTACCCAGCTTCACCAGGCGTTCGGCAACATCAATTGCTTTCTGCCACTCGCTGGTAGCCTGGTAGATTTGTAGCAACTGTTGCAGCGCGCCAATGCGGAAGTCAGTTTCATCGGTCAGTTGATTGAACATGTCTTCCGCGCGGTCGTATAACCCGGCGGCCATGTAATCACGCCCCAGTTGTTGAATCGCCAACAGACGCTGTTCATAGGTCAGCGAGGCGCTTTCCATTAGGGTCTGATGGATGCGAATAGCGCGATCAACTTCGCCACGCGAACGGAACAGGTTTCCGAGCGTAAGGTGGGCTTCAACGGTACCCGTATCCTCTTTAAGCATATCGAGAAACAAGTCTACCGCTTTATCCTGTTGATTACTAAGCAGAAAGTTAACCCCCGCTACGTAATCACGCGACAAGCGGTTGGCTTCATCTTGCTTGTTTTGTTGCGCACTTCTGCGGCCCATATACCAGCCATAGGCAGCGGCTACAGGCAAAAGCAGAAACAACAACTCCAGCATAGAAAGTTATTCCTTCGCCGCTGACGAATGCGGCGCTACAGCCACGTCAGTCGCGGGTGAAAGCTGGTTTTCCAGTCGCTTTATTTTACGTTCAGCGCGCGCCAGGGAAACACGAACTCGCAGCCAGAACAGGCCGCAAATCAGCCAACCGATAGCAAACCCCGCAGCAAACAATACCGCCAGCAATGTGGATATACGGTACTCCCCTTGCGCTAACAGATAATTAAACGTCACCTGTTGATCGTTCTGCGCACCTAACGTGACTGAAATCACGAAGATCGCTAACACCAGTAAGAAAATGAGTAAATATTTCACATTACTTCCCGTTATGTGGTTAGAGCGAATAAATTATGGTCAACTTACCGCAATAGCCCTTTAAAGTACCATTTTCGCGCCGTCTGCGAAATGGCATCCACGCGCATTGTTGATGATTTAAGGGCTAAATTCAGAAAATCAACCAGCGTTAACTTTCTTGTTCTCGTTGTGCAATTTCGCGATTTTCTTCCGCAGGTGGTGTTAATGGCCCACAAATTCGTTGCGCAAGCCACGTTGCCACCGCCACCAGCGCCCACGAAATCAACGTAGCTACCACCAGATCGCGTGGCCAATGCATCCCGAGCAGCAGGCGGCTTCCCATGACTCCGGTTGCCCAGACCAGCAAGATAGCAATGGTTAACGTTCGCCGACGCGGCCATAGCAAACCAACGGCCAGCAGCGCCCAACTGGCAGCAAACATCGTGTGACCGGAAGGAAAGGCAAACCCCGTCTCTTTCTGCCAGTGTGAACGCAAATATTGTGGGATATTATTCTCTTCAGCCAACTGTTCTTTCACTAAATTTCCGCGTTCTGCTCGCTTTAAAGTGTAGAACTCATCAACCGGAATATGATGTGTTTTTTCCAGCCAGATTACAAAAGGTCGTGGTTCCTGGACTTTGTCTTTGATCCAGGATTTAACGCCTTGTCCCACAAGGATTGCCGCCGCCAGAATGGCAAATAACATAATGGCAGCCTTAATGCGAAAACGCAGACACCAGAGAAACCAGCCGAATAAAATCAAATGTGTAATGACGCCCCAGGGCTGAGTGACAGTTTCAGTAACCCAAAAAGCCGCTTTTAGTAGCCAACTTTGTTCACCAGGTTGCCAACGCCAGCCAGAAATCCATACGGCTACCGGCATAACAAGCAATAGTGCAGCTCCCACTGCGGTACGTCTGGCAATCGAACGCATGGCATCTCCTTTTTGATAAGTCCCACAATCATAACTGAAAATGCCAGTTCCAGGAAAAATTGACAGATTTGTGCCATTCCGTGAACGATCGACGCGTCGTGATTAGGTGAACCCCTTCTCGTTATGGCAAAATAAGCCAATACAGAACCAGCATTATCTGGAGAATTTCATGCAGCTTAAACGTGTGGCAGAAGCCAAACTGCCAACCCCATGGGGCGATTTCCTGATGGTGGGATTTGAAGAACTGGCAACCGGACACGATCATGTCGCGCTAGTCTATGGCGATATTTCCGGGCATACCCCGGTACTTGCGCGCGTCCATTCCGAATGTCTGACCGGTGACGCCCTGTTCAGCTTGCGCTGCGATTGTGGCTTCCAGCTCGAAGCGGCACTGACGCAAATTGCCGAAGAAGGCCGTGGTATTTTGCTGTATCACCGTCAGGAAGGTCGTAACATTGGTCTGCTGAATAAAATCCGCGCTTATGCACTGCAGGATCAAGGTTACGATACTGTAGAGGCTAACCACCAGTTAGGCTTCGCCGCTGATGAGCGCGACTTCACTCTTTGCGCTGATATGTTCAAACTCCTTGGCGTCAATGAAGTCCGCTTGTTAACCAACAACCCGAAAAAAGTCGAAATTCTGACCGAAGCAGGGATTAATATTGTTGAACGCGTACCGTTGATTGTAGGTCGTAACCCCAATAACGAACATTATCTCGATACCAAAGCCGAGAAAATGGGTCATTTGCTGAACAAATAACCCTATTGCATTGTGTAATTCATTTGCTTGCCGGAAGCAAAATAACCGGCAAGCAAATACTCGTTACTTCAACATATTACGAATGACATAATGCAAAATGCCGTCGTTCTGGTAGTAGGTCAACTCCGTCGCGGTGTCGATACGACAACGGCAGGGTACGACTTCCTGGCTACCATCCGCGCGCGTAAACGTCACCGGAACCGTCGCACCGGGTTGTAGACTTTGCAGATCGACAATATCAATCTTCTCTTCCCCGATTAGCCCTAACGTTTTACGCGTCACGCCTTGCGGAAATTCCAGCGGCAGGATGCCCATGCCAATTAAATTCGAGCGGTGAATTCGTTCAAACGATTCGGCAATCACAACACGAATGCCAAGTAGACGCGGACCTTTTGCCGCCCAGTCACGGCTGGAGCCTGATCCATACTCTTTCCCGGCAATCACCGCCAGCGGCGTTTGCTCCTGCTTATAGCGCATCGCGGCATCATAAATAGAGACGACATCACTGTCAGGTAGATGCTGCGTCATCCCCCCTTCAACGCCAGGCACCATTTCATTACGAATGCGAATATTGGCGAAGGTGCCACGCATCATCACTTCATGGTTACCACGCCGCGAACCGTAGGAGTTAAAGTCTTTGCGCTCAACACCCCGACCTTGTAGATATCGCCCCGCCGGGCTATCGGGCTTAATACTGCCCGCCGGAGAAATGTGGTCAGTGGTAACCGAATCCCCCAGCATTGCGAGGATCCGCGCTCCGTGAATATCTTCCACAGGTGCTGGAGTTGCCTGCATTTCATCAAAGAAAGGCGATAAGCGAATATAGGTTGAATCCTCCTGCCAACCGTAGGTATCGGATCGCGCAACGTTAATCTCTTTCCATTCCGCCGTGCCTTCAAAAACTTCTGCGTACTCTTTGCGGAACATTTCTGTGGAGACTTGTTCTACCGCACGGGCAATTTCTTGTGCCGATGGCCAGATATCTTTCAGATATACCGGATCGCCTTTACGATCGTGAGCAATAGGCTCAGAAGCGAGGTTAATATTCATATTTCCCGCCAGCGCATAGGCAACCACCAGCGGCGGCGAGGCCAGCCAGTTAGTTTTAACCAGCGGATGGATACGGCCTTCAAAGTTACGGTTGCCGGACAGCACCGCACCGACGGTTAAATCGCCTTTTTTGATTGCCGTTTCGATAGGATCGGGCAATGGACCAGAGTTACCAATACAGGTGGTACAACCGTATCCCACAAGGTTAAATCCCAGTTCATCCAGATACGGTGTCAGTTTCGCTTTTGCCAGATAATCAGAAACGACTTTCGAGCCTGGTGCCAGCGACGCTTTGACCCACGGTTGCCGCTTGAGGCCCAGAGTTACAGCTTTTTTCGCCAGCAAACCTGCGGCCATCAGCACACTTGGGTTAGAGGTGTTGGTGCACGACGTTATCGCAGCAATGACCACCGCGCCATCAGGTAACTGATACTGATGTCCGTTCATAACATAATCGACCGGCTGGCGATCTTTATGCGTGGCATTTACTTCCAGTTCGTTACTGGCGGCAAATGCTTTTGGTACATCGGGCAGTGCAACGCGATCCTGTGGGCGTTTTGGCCCTGCCAGGCTCGCTTCAACGTCATTCATATCCAGTTCTAACGTACTGGTAAAAATCGGTTCATCGCCCGGGTTACGCCACATGCCCTGCGCTTTGGCATATTTTTCGACCAACTCGACCTGATCTTCGCTGCGCCCGCTTAAACGCATGTAATCGAGGGTGACAGCATCGATTGGGAAGAAGCCACAGGTGGCACCATATTCTGGCGACATATTGGCAATGGTGGCGCGATCCGCCAGCGGTAGTGAATCCAGCCCATCACCATAAAATTCGACGAATTTCCCCACCACGCCATGTTTGCGCAGCATTTGGGTAACGGTGAGAACCAGGTCTGTGGCGGTAATACCTTCACGTAATTTTCCGGTGAGTTTAAAGCCCACTACGTCCGGGATAAGCATGGAAACCGGCTGGCCTAACATTGCGGCTTCGGCTTCGATCCCACCAACGCCCCACCCCAGCACGCCAAGGCCGTTGATCATGGTGGTGTGCGAGTCAGTACCAACGAGTGTATCCGGATAAGCAATCCATTCACCGTCCTGCAATTCGCTCCACACTGCTTTGCCGAGATATTCGAGGTTAACCTGATGGCAAATGCCTGTGCCTGGCGGCACGACGCTAAAACGACTGAACGCCTGCTTTCCCCATTTCAGGAACACATAACGTTCGTGGTTGCGCTCCATTTCCAGGCGCACGTTTTCTTCAAATGCCTCATCATCACCAAAACGATCGACGGTCACCGAGTGGTCAATGACCAGGTCGACCGGTGAGAGCGGGTTAACCTTTGCAGTATCGCCGCCGAGGCGTTTAACCGCTTCGCGCATTGCCGCCAGATCAACAACGGCAGGTACGCCGGTAAAGTCCTGCATCAGCACCCTTGCCGGGCGGTAGGCAATTTCACGGTCAGCATGGGCATTTTTCAGCCATCCCACCAGCGCGTAGATATCCTCTTCGGTAACCGAGTTACCATCCTGCCAGCGCAGCAGGTTTTCGAGCAAAACTTTGAGTGACTTAGGCAGACGGGTGATATCGCCCAGTGATTTGGCAGCAAGCGGCAGGCTGTAGTAGTGGTAAGTTTTATCTTTGGCCTGCAACGTGTCCTTACTGGCTTCTCGTAGGGTTGACGACATAGCTCCTCCTTAATGACAGGGTTGCGAAGCCCTGATTCTCTTCAGGGTGAATATTAAAGATAACACAAACATTGCGTAACGATTTGATAACAACCCAAATTGATAAAAGAGGAGAAACCTTGTGGCAAAGAAAATGAAAACCCCGCCGCAGCGGGGTCAGGGATCAGTGAGTAATGATCCAGAGGAGTTCGGCCCAGAAGAGCATCGACAGAGAAAATGCGCCCATCCAGGACCAATATTTCATATTTGTGTTGATCATAGGCTACACCCTTAACGGTTATTACTTTGTGTTGAGATAACTTAACCTGTTATTGCTGCGGTGTATTAAAAGCCCTTTAATTCATTAAAAATGGGTAATAAGAATGATGATAATTATTGTTTCGGCTGATCATCTTCAGCAAACAGTTCTATAAAGGCTTGCTGCTGCGTTGTTAGTTGCCAGTCGTCTGGAATAACGACGGAACATTCCCGTTTCGTTACTGGTTCATTGTCACTATGCTGACATAATGGTGACGACTCCAGTTGCTCCTGACCGACCATAGTTATCCCCACACTTTCCAAATCAGGAGTGCGACAACCACCCAGAAAAGTGCAGAACCAAGAAATACCGCTAGCCAGGCTTTGCGTTTTAATTCAGGGTCCCGGCGGGGTTCCTGATTTCCAGAAGGCATTGCTAACCTCATATAATCGCCATCACTTATCAGCAAGACGTTGAACGATTGGTGTAATTAATCATACGATGAGACAAATCCTAAAGAAACTTTAGTCAAAAATCCAGCGAATTTACGAATCGTCTCCAGTGAATAATTCAATCTTTTGACCTGAAATAGATATTTGAAAACTGGAGTTTGCGAGGCGGGTAATTAGACACTACTTTACAGGTAATTTACCCTATAAATATGAGGGATAAAAATATTGTGCACGGTATACAAATAAGCAACAAAAGAGAATATATTCCGGCACCTTCGCTACATAAAAGGTGCCGAAAATAACGCAAGAAATTATTTTTCCGGCAGTTTTATATCTTTAAACATGACCTCAATTTCTTCATTAGAGCGCAATGCGACAGCCGCATCAACGACATCACGCGTTAAATGCGGTGCAAAACGCTGAATGAAATCATACATATAACTGCGCAAAAAAGTACTACGGCGAAAACCAATTTTGGTTGTACTGTGGCTGAAGATATCGTGAGCATCAACGCGCACCAGGTCGGGATCGGCGACCGGATCCACCGCCATGCTGGCAATAACCCCTACCCCCAACCCTAACCGGACGTAAGTTTTAATGACGTCAGCATCCGTTGCCGTGAAGACGATACGCGGCGTTAACCCTGCGCGGTTAAAGGCAGTATCCAGTTCTGAGCGTCCGGTAAAGCCGAAGGTATATGTCACCAACGGATATTGCGCCAGTTCTTCAATGGTAATGGCTTTTTTGCCTGCCAGAGGATGATCCGGGGTTACCACAATAGCCCGGTTCCAGTGGTAGCACGGTAACATCACTAAATCTTCATACAGATGCAGCGCTTCTGTGGCGATAGCGAAATCGGCATTGCCTTTAGAGACAGCATCAGCAATTTGTGTCGGCGAGCCCTGGTGCATATGCAAAGAAACGCGAGGATAACGCTCAATAAAGCCTTTGATGACGTTTGGTAACGCATAGCGTGCCTGGGTATGCGTGGTGGCAATATACAGCGAGCCTTTATCCGGCCAGGTGTGCTCTCCGGCGACCGATTTTATGGCATCGACTTTCGACAGGACTTCACGAGCGATACGAATTATTTCTTGTCCTGCTGGCGTTACCTGCGTCAGGTGCTTGCCGCTTCGGGAAAAAATTTGAATGCCTAGCTCGTCTTCCAGCATTCTGACTTGTTTACTGATCCCGGGTTGTGATGTGTAAAGTCCTTCCGCCGTTGATGAGACATTCAGGTTATGATTGACCACCTCAACAATATAGCGAAGTTGTTGTAATTTCATGTTAAACCATCCACTTAGACGCCATCAGAACATCGTTTTTTCGTCACACCTGGCGGGTGACTAATACGATTTAATAATAAAAAAGGTGCTAACTATAACCACTATATCATTTATAGCCTTAGTGTATAGGTGTGAAGAAAAAATAATATGCAATAAAAAAGGGCCGCTTTCGCGACCCTTTGTTTATAATAACCTGACAGAATTAAAGGTTATTTTTTCCCTTCAACCCATTTGCCATCAACATAAAATGCTGACCAGCCAGTCGCCTTTCCGTCTTTTTCCGAAGAGACATATTGCTGTTTGGTTTTACGGCTAAAGCGAACCATGGTCTTATTACCTTCCGGATCCTGCTGTGGCGCATCGGCCAGATAACGCAGTTTTTCCGGCAGACGGTCGCGGAAGCGATAAAGCTCTTCCACCAGTGGCGCACGTGTTTCACGCGATTTCGGGAAGGTATTGGCCGCCAGGAACACACCGGCAGCACCGTCACGCAGCACGAAATAAGCATCTGATTTTTCGCACGGCAGCTCCGGTAATGGCACCGGATCTTCCTTCGGTGGTGCCACTTCGCCGTTACGTAAAATCTTACGTGTGTTTTTACACTCTTCGTTAGTGCAGGCCATGTATTTACCGAAACGCCCCATTTTCAGGTGCATTTCAGATCCACATTTTTCACACTCAACGATCGGGCCGTCATAACCTTTAATGCGGAATTCGCCCTCTTCGATCTCGTAACCGTCGCAGGTTGGGTTATTACCACAGACATGCAACTTACGTTTCGGATCGATGAGATAGCTGTCCATCGCCGTGCCGCATTTCGGGCAACGACGTTTTGCGCGCAGCGCGTTGGTTTCAGCGTCTTCACCTTCCAGCACGTTCAGCACTTCGTTTTCCGGCACCAGGTTGATGGTGGTTTTGCAACGCTCTTTCGGTGGCAGAGCGTAGCCGGAACAGCCAAGGAATACCCCGGTGCTCGCTGTGCGAATCCCCATTTTGCGACCACAGGTCGGGCAGTCGATGCTGGTCAGAACCATCTGGTTCGGGCGCATACCCCCCTCTTCGGGATCTTTTTCAGCTTTATCTAACTGCTGGGTGAAATCCGAGAAGAAGTGATCCAGTACAGCTTTCCACTCTGCTTCGTGATTTGCCACCTGGTCGAGGCTGTTTTCCATCTGTGCGGTGAAGTCGTAGTTCATTAACTCACGGAAATTCTCTTCCAGGCGATCGGTGACGATTTCGCCCATTTTTTCCGCATAGAAACGACGATTTTCTACTCGCACATAGCCACGATCCTGAATGGTCGAAATGATCGACGCGTAGGTAGACGGACGACCGATACCGCGTTTTTCCAGCTCTTTAACCAGCGATGCTTCACTAAAACGGGCTGGCGGCTTGGTAAAGTGCTGGGCTGGTGTCAGTTCAACGAGCGTCAGAGCATCGCCTTTATCGACTGCCGGTAAGATACGATCTTCATCGCCTTTACGCAGCGCAGGCATCACTTTCGTCCAGCCATCAAAGCGCAAAATACGACCGCGTGCTTTCAGGCGGAAATCGCCCGCACCAACGGTCAGCGTCGTGGAGTCATATTTCGCTGGGGTCATCTGGCAGGCAACGAACTGACGCCAGATTAACTGGTACAGTTTCTGCGCATCTGCTTCCATATCCTTCAGCGATTCCGCCATCACATTGACGTCAGAAGGACGAATCGCTTCGTGCGCTTCCTGTGAGTTTTCTTTGCTGGCGTACTGATTCGGACTTTCCGGCAGATATTTCTTACCAAAATTATCGCTGATATAACCGCGAACCATATTTACTGCGTCCTGACTCAGGTTGGTGGAGTCGGTACGCATGTAAGTGATATAGCCTGCTTCATACAAACGCTGCGCCATCATCATGGTTTTTTTCACGCCAAAACCAAGACGGGTGCTGGCAGCTTGTTGCAGCGTAGAGGTAATAAAAGGAGCGCCAGGTTTACTGGTTGTCGGTTTGTCTTCACGTTCCAGCACGCTGTAGCGCGCTTTTTCCAGCAGACTTACCGCAGCCTGAGTTTGTTCTTTGTTGACCGGGCGGAACGGTTTGTCGTTCTGATGAGTCACCTGCAACGCCAACGCATCACCAGATGGCGTGGTCGTGCTGGCATCGACTTCCCAGAACTCTTCCGGTACGAACGCTTTAATTTCACGCTCACGCTCGACCACCAGGCGGACCGCCACCGACTGCACACGACCTGCAGACAGACCACGAGCGATCTTTTTCCACAGCAGCGGCGAAACCATATATCCCACCACGCGGTCCATAAAACGACGCGCCTGCTGGGCATTAACACGATCAATATTCAGCTCACCCGGTTTGTTAAATGCCTGGCGGATCGCGTTTTTAGTAATTTCGTTAAACACCACTCGGCTATAGCGCGCATCATCACCACCAATCACTTCCCGCAGGTGCCATGCAATGGCTTCCCCTTCGCGGTCAAGGTCGGTTGCGAGATAGATGTGGTCGGCTTTTTCAGCCAGTTGTTTCAGTTCAGAGACGACCTTCTCTTTACCAGGCAACACTTCATAGTGCGCCTCCCAATTGTGCCACGGGTCAACCCCCATACGGTTGACGAGAGCGCCACGTTCATCCTTTTTAGGCTTTTTAGCCGTCTTGGTGGAGGTAGAGTCGGCACTCTTTTTGGCAGCTGAGCCACTGGTCGGCAAATCGCGGATGTGACCGACGCTGGATTTCACCACGTAGTCACTACCCAGATACTTGTTGATCGTTTTGGCTTTTGCCGGGGACTCAACGATGACAAGAGCTTTACCCATATTCACCTTACCTAATTTGATTCTTCCAGGAATGCGTCGCACGTTGATAAACCTTCCACTGGCAACGAGTTACCGATATGGACTCGTTCTCTGCGGATATCAACCCCTTGTCGTGACTCTGTTCACGAAAATTCAGGTGACTGAGTTAACAGGTCTTGGCCTACAGGCGCTATAGCACGACGGAATTTTGGTCGAATGTCAAGCAAATCTATTGCCAGATTGACGAAAGCGTCACACTGTACCTGATAAAATCCGATACGCAACTTTATTAGCATGCAAAATCCAAAGTTGCCAGTAAGGCGCTCTTGCCACCAGCGTGGTATATTTGTCTGCAAGCCATGCCTGGCGTAGACTAATGTCCTTGTTTAAGGAGTAAATAATGAACAAAGAGACACAACCCATCGACCGCGAAACGCTGTTGCAAGAGGCCAATAAAATCATTCGTGAGCATGAGGATACGCTCGCAGGGATTGAAGCCACCGGCGTCACGCAGCGTAATGGCGTGCTGGTATTTACCGGCGACTACTTTTTAGATGAACAAGGATTGCCAACAGCCAAAAGCACCGCGGTGTTTAATATGTTCAAACACCTGGCCCATGTGCTTTCAGAAAAATATCACCTGGTTGATTAAAGCAAAACGCGAGGTCTTACCCTCGCGTTTGTCTTTTACATCAATGGCTTTTGCCCCCGCTGCCACCAGCGTAGCAACAATCGATCGGCGCTCTCTGCCGCGCTGCCGGTGAATCGGTCAATGAGTCGTTTACGCTGCATATAGCGTACATTGACCACTTCACGGCCTTCCATCAGGCTAAGAATAACTTCATCACTGGTGTTGATTTCATCAACCAGGCCTTTCTCTACCGCCTGTTGTCCGTACCAGTGTTCACCCGTTGCCACCTGTTCAATATCCAGAGACGGACGCATACGCTTCACAAAATCTTTAAATAACTGATGCGTTTCGTTCAGCTCTTCGCGGAATTTCTCCCGCCCTTCTTCGGTGTTTTCACCCAGCAAGGTCAGCGTGCGCTTATACTGCCCGGCGGTGTGCAGTTCGATATCAATATCTTTGCTTTTCAGGAAGCGGTTAAAGTTGGGCATTTGCGCCACCACCCCAATGGAACCCACAATAGCAAACGGTGCGGAAACAATTTTGTCCGCCACACAGGCCATCATGTAACCGCCGCTGGCAGCAACTTTGTCTACCGTAACAGTTAAAGGAATGTTTTTATCACGCAGACGCTGCAGCTGCGAAGCCGCCAGCCCGTAACCATGCACCATGCCACCAGGGCTTTCCAGACGTAGCACAACCTGATCCTGCGGTTTAAATGCTGCGAGTACCGCCGTTATCTCTTCACGTAGCGAGTTCACTTCATGGGCGTCCATGCTGCCTTTAAAATCCAGCACCCAGACGCGAGGTTTACTGTCAGTTGCCACCTCGCCCAGTTTGGCTTTCGCTTTTGCGGCTTTCGCTTCTTGCTTGTGCTTTTTCTTCTGCGCTTTATGCCACTGTTTTTGCTGATGAGTGTCCATCAGCGCCGCGGCCAGTTCTTCTTTCATCTCCTTATACTGTTCGCTGAGATTGTTGACCCGTAACTCGCCACGCTGGCGTTTATTACGTTGAGCAACATTGACAATAATGGCGGCAATCGCCGCAATCGCTAGCACAACGGTAACGATTTTCGCCAAAAACAAACCATATTCAGACAACAATTCCACGAGTCCCCACCTTGGTTAAACAACGCTTTGGCTCACAGTTTACAACAGGCATGTTAAGCCGTCTCGCAGAGATGTTATTGCAGCGAAAGTATGACAAAGTATCCATTTTGCGGTGTTATCGCCCCAGGCTGATTGAAATGCCCTTCTGTTTCAGGCATAAAGCCCCAAAGTCATAAAGTACACTGGCAGCGCGACAGACAACGTCGTTGAGGAGTAGCCATGCATTACCAGCCAAAACAAGATTTACTCAATGATCGCATTATCCTGGTGACGGGAGCCAGCAATGGTATTGGTCGTGAAGCCGCGATGACGTATGCACGCTATGGTGCGACAGTGATTCTGTTGGGCCGTAATGAAGAAAAATTACGTCAGGTAGCCAGCCACATAAACGAAGAAACTGGGCGTCAGCCACAGTGGTTTATTCTCGATTTGCTGACCTGCACGTCCGAAGATTGCCAACAACTGGCACAGCGCATTGCCGTTAATTATCCGCGTCTGGATGGTGTTTTGCATAATGCCGGATTGCTCGGCGATGTTTGCCCAATGAGCGAGCAAAACCCGCAGGTCTGGCAGGAGGTCATGCAGGTCAACGTTAATGCCACCTTTATGCTCACCCAGGCACTGCTTCCTTTATTACTCAAATCGGACGCCGGTTCACTGGTCTTTACTTCATCAAGCGTTGGACGTCAGGGGCGTGCAAACTGGGGCGCTTATGCAGCGTCGAAATTTGCCACCGAAGGGATGATGCAGGTACTGGCCGATGAATATCAGCAGCGCCTGCGCGTCAACTGCATTAACCCAGGTGGTACGCGCACCGCAATGCGCGCAAGCGCCTTCCCGACCGAAGATCCACAGAAACTTAAAACACCCGCTGATATCATGCCGCTCTACCTCTGGCTGATGGGCGATGACAGCCGCCGTAAAACCGGCATGACCTTTGACGCCCAACCGGGCCGTAAACCAGGAATATCCCAATGAGTGATGAACGCTACCAACAGCGTCAGCAGCGTGTAAAAGATAAAGTGGATGCCCGTGTGGCCCAGGCCCAGGATGAACGCGGTATTATCATCGTCTTTACCGGCAATGGAAAAGGCAAAACCACCGCAGCATTTGGTACGGCAACACGCGCAGTTGGTCACGGAAAAAAAGTGGGCGTCGTGCAGTTTATTAAAGGCACCTGGCCTAATGGCGAACGAAATCTGCTGGAACCACACGGCGTTGAATTTCAGGTGATGGCAACGGGCTTTACCTGGGATACGCAAAACCGCGAATCTGATACCGCGGCCTGCCGTGAAGTCTGGCAACATGCCAAACGAATGCTGGCAGATGCTTCACTGGATATGGTTTTGCTCGATGAGCTGACGTATATGGTGGCGTATGACTATTTACCACTGGATGAAGTGGTGCAGGCGTTAAATGAACGTCCACATCAACAGACGGTGATTATCACGGGTCGTGGTTGTCATCGGGATATTCTTGAACTGGCGGATACGGTAAGTGAATTACGCCCCGTCAAACATGCGTTTGATGCCGGTGTTAAGGCGCAAATCGGGATTGATTATTAAGGGAAAGCACCTCAAAAGATCGCCTCTTGAGGTGCTTTAATCATAATTATATTCAAGCGGCAATAGCAAAACTCAGAATCCGTTTAATCTCATTCAAATGTCCCGGATATGCTTCATGATTCTCAGCGTCAACATCTTCAATAAATAATATCAGTTCAGTAATTAACGCATTGGCATCTTCATAACTGATTCCGCTTAACTCTGGCGAAGTTTCAGTACCGTAGTTAATCGTCAGATTGTTCATCACCGTGAGGATAAGGATAAAATATTTATGACAAACCTTGCATGTGGTTTTGTTGCCCAGAGTATTATACAGCATATCAAGTAATGCCAGTATTCTACGGTTTTGTACATCGTTCATAAAAAGCCCTCCTATAACATTATTCCGCTGGCAATAAGCAATTTCGCCAGCCCCTCAGACGCCTTTAACCCACTAATGACCTGTGCGCGTAATATTTCATTTAATCTTTTTTGTTCAGCTGCCGTGCGTGTTTTATTAGTGTATAAACCTTTTAGATAATCACCCTTATCTATAAAGGCATTTAAAGCTTCAATCGCGGGCATTGCAGCAGCCGATGCCTGTAGTCTGGTTTCATTCACATTGATTACTGAACTTAGAAACTCCTTCCTGTTTTTCAGAGTGTTAAACTCTGTATTCTTAGAGTTTTTAGATACCGCATTATAATAAAGCATATTATTATGTACATTCGTAAAGGAATAATTTTCGATCTTATCGCCTTTTGTATAAATATCATTACGCAAAACAGTCATGTTTTTTATAAGTCTTACCCAATTTTTATCCGCCGTTTTACCTATTTTCCCAGCATTGACCTTTATTATATATAACTCATTGAAATAACTTACTAAATCTTTAACCGCCGCTGCCGATTCAGCTAAATCTTTGCTATGTGAAACATCAAGTAGTGTTTGCGCGTTGTTTGCGTGATCCAGAGCCTGTTTAAGTAATGTCACTTGCTGACTTTCTGTAGTTTTCATGTCTTCAGTCAAGAGCTCTACATAAGCACCCATGCTATTAATGACTTCCATTGAAGCCAGTAGTTTCTCTTTTTCGAATGGGACTAATTGTACTTTATCTGTTTTTTCTTCAGGGTGCCTGCATAATTTTCCACCCTGACCATCGTTCGCAACATCAATGGTATAATCAGGTCGCAATGCACAATCCGGATTAGTCGCATAAAAATTAACAAGAAAGTTTTCACGAGAAGCATAGTATTGTTTAAAGAAACTTGCATTCGCCGCAACCGCCTTGTTACCCGCAGTAATAACAGTTTCAGCTTGTTCATTTTTCAATGCTTCAGTTGCACAACCTGAAAGCATTAACAGCGATAGAAATAATCCACTATATCTAATCATAACCCACCTCTTGACGTTGAGTTTATCTCAGATAATTAAATAGTAATGTGGCTATTCCCTGGCATTATTCATAAGCAAGTATGAAATTAAATTAAAATACTGCGACTATTTATCATGCTTCAAATGAAGAAAAGGCCCCGCAGGGCCTTTATTTAATACTTAACTTAAATTAACCGTTATTATTACGTCCACCAGAACGACGACCGCCGCTGACCTGGCTGTGACGTTTCACCGCACGACGAATTTGATTCGCCTTCATACGACGACGGTCTTTTTCTACAGCAACTTTAGAGCTGGTTTCTGGCGGTAGTTCCACCAGCTCACGCAGATAGTTAGTCTGGGCAAGATCCAGCTCAGTCCAGCCACCGCGTGGCAGACCTTTCGGCAGTGGGATATCACCGTAACGCACGCGGATCAGACGGCTCACCTGCACACCAACAGCTTCCCAAAGACGACGAACTTCACGGTTACGGCCTTCGGTCAGAGTAACGTTGTACCACTGGTTGATCCCTTCGCCGCCGCTGAACTTAATGGTTTTAAAAGCTGCCGGTCCATCTTCCAGCTGCACGCCACGACTCAAATCACGCAGTTTCGCGTCGTCAACCTGACCAAATACACGCACGGCATATTCACGTTCAACTTCACGGCTTGGATGCATTAAACGGTTTGCCAGTTCACCGTCGGTGGTGAACAGCAGCAGACCACAGGTGTTAACGTCCAGACGACCTACGGCAATCCAGCGTGCGCCACGCAGCTTTGGCAGACGGTCAAATACCGTTGGACGCCCTTCCGGATCGTTACGGGTACACAACTCACCTTCCGGTTTGTAATAGGCCAGAACGCGACAAATTTGTTCAGCGGACTCACGTACCGAAATCAGGTGACCATCGATACGGATTTTCAATCCAGGGGTAATTTCAACGCGATCGCCGAGCTTAGCAATTTTGCCATCTACACTCACACGACCGGCTTCAATAATAGATTCGATTTCACGGCGAGAACCGTGGCCGGCACGCGCCAGCACTTTCTGTAGCTTTTCGCTCATAGAGCTTCCTTTTGGTGTCGCCTTCCCAGGCGTCGAACAGGAGAATCAATGGCGCAGTAGAGCGCCATTTTAAGGCCGCGTAGTATACAGAGTTAAGCACTTATAAAAAAGGCTTTACATCACCTACGCCTTCACGCACCACGACCGGCGTATCATCGGTGAGATCAATAACCGTTGTCGGTTTCTGCCCGAGATAGCCGCCGTGAATAATCAAATCCACCTGTTTTTCCAGACGGTCTTTAATTTCTTCCGGATCAGACTCGGTAAATTCGCTGCCTGGTAGCATCAGTGATGTGGAAAGCATCGGTTCGCCCAATGCTTCAAGCAACGCCTGCGCAATCGGGTTAGAAGGCACACGCATACCGATGGTTTTGCGTTTTTCCTGCAACAGACGGCGTGGCACTTCCTTCGTCCCCTTCAGGATGAAAGTGTAGTTACCCGGCGTATTGTTTTTCATCAAACGAAACGCAACGTTATCGACAAATGAATAGGTCGAGAGTTCAGAAAGATCGCGACACATCAGGGTAAAGTTGTGACCGTCCGGCAGCTGGCGAATACGACAAATACGCTCCATCGCGTTTTTATCTTCAATTTTACAGCCGAGCGCATAGCCGGAATCGGTTGGATAGACAATCACCCCCCCTTTACGCACGATCTCCACCGCCTGGTTGATCAGACGTTGCTGCGGGTTATCAGGATGAATATAAAAAAACTGGCTCATAATTCCCTCTCTGTGGTGTTCTGCGGCTGTTCCCATAGCTGCCAGACGCCTTCAACGCCTGCGGGCAGCCAGAGTTTACGACCCAGTTCGATCCACGGACATGGCTGATGAAAATCAGATCCTTGTGATGCCCATAAATGATGCTGACGCGCAAGTGTCGCCAGCTGGGTGCGTTCATTGGGCGATTGCTGGCACTGCGCGACTTCCATCGCGTCGCCGTGGTGTTCGGCAAAATGCGCAACCAATCTTTTCAGCCATTTAGCACTAAGATTGTACCGCCCAGGATGAGCTAGCACCGCCTTACCGCCAGAATGATGAATGACATCAATAGCTTGTTCTATTGTACACCACTGTGGCGGAACGTATCCGGTTTTCCCGCGCGCCAGATACTTTTTAAAGACATCCGCCATTGAACTGGCTTTTCCGCACTCCACAAGGAAACGCGCAAAATGACCGCGCGTCACCGCGCCGCCCTGCGCCAGTCGTTGCGCGCCTTCCAGCGCCCCAGGTATTTGCGCTTTTTCAAGTCTTTCGGCAATTAACTTCGCCCGCTGATTGCGCCGTTCTGTCTGCTGCGCGAGGAACTCACACATTAGCGGATGATTAATATCAATATTCAGCCCGACAATATGAATTTCATGATTTTCCCAGACGGTGGATATTTCCACTCCAGGAATAAGATTCAGTGCCAGTCCTGAACGTGAAATTTCTTCTCTTGCTGGCGCGATTGCCGCTGTGGTGTCATGGTCGGTGATCGCCAGGGTGCCGACGCGCATCTCGACTGCACGGTGCACCAATGCTTCTGGCGTCAGGCAGCCATCGGAAGCTGTGGTATGGCTGTGCAGGTCATAAATCACTGCGTAATTCGTGTCGCTCAAGGCGCACTCCCGTTTTGGATAATGTTTTTGCGCCGACATCATAACGGTTCTGGCAAATATTCTGAAATGAGCTGTTGACAATTAATCATCGAACTAGTTAACTAGTACGCAAGTTCACGTAAAAAGGGTATCGACAATGAAAGCGATTTTCGTACTGAAAGGTTGGTGGCGCACTTCCTGAAACGGGCAGTGTATTCACCATGCGTAAAGCAACCAGATACCCAGCCCGCCTAATGAGCGGGCTTTTTTTTGAACAAAATTAGAGAATAACAATGCAAACACAAAAACCGACTCTCGAACTGTTAACCTGCAAAGGTGCTTATCGCGATAATCCGACCGCGCTTTTTCATCAGTTGTGTGGGGATCGTCCGGCGACGCTGCTGCTGGAATCCGCAGATATCGACAGCAAGGATGATTTAAAAAGCCTGCTGCTGGTGGACAGTGCGCTGCGCATTACAGCATTAGGTGACACTGTCACAATTAAGGCGCTCTCCGGCAATGGCGAAGCCCTGCTGACACTACTGGATAACGCCCTGCCCGCTGGGGTCGATAATGAGCAATCGCCACAATGCCGCGTACTGCGCTTCCCCCCGGTCAGTCCACTGTTGGATGAAGACGCCCGTTTATGCTCCCTTTCGGTTTTTGACGCTTTCCGCATATTGCAGAATCTGTTGAATGTACCGAAGGAAGAACGAGAAGCAATGTTCTTCGGCGGCCTGTTCTCTTATGACCTTGTGGCGGGGTTTGAAGATTTACCGCAATTGTCAGCGGAAAATAACTGCCCTGATTTCTGTTTTTATCTCGCTGAAACGCTGATGGTTATCGATCATCAGAAAAAAAGTACCCGTATTCAGGCCAGCCTGTTTGGTCAAAATGAAGAAGAAAAACAACGTCTCACTGCTCGCCTGAACGAACTTCGCCAGCAACTGACCGAAACCGCGCCACCGCTGCCGGTAGTTTCCGTGCCGCATATGCATTGTGAATGTAATCAGAGCGATGAAGAGTTCGGTGGCGTAGTGCGTTCGTTGCAAAAAGCGATTCGCGCCGGAGAAATTTTCCAGGTCGTGCCATCTCGCCGTTTCTCACTGCCCTGCCCGTCATCGCTGGCGGCCTATTACGTGCTGAAAAAGAGTAATCCCAGCCCGTACATGTTTTTTATGCAGGATAATGATTTCACCCTGTTCGGCGCGTCGCCGGAAAGTTCGCTCAAGTATGACGCCTCCAGCCGCCAGATTGAGATCTACCCGATTGCCGGAACACGCCCACGAGGACGTCGCGCCGATGGTTCACTGGACAGAGACCTGGACAGCCGCATTGAACTGGAGATGCGTACCGACCATAAAGAGCTTTCTGAACATCTGATGCTGGTGGATCTCGCCCGTAATGATCTGGCACGCATTTGCACTCCTGGCAGCCGCTACGTAGCCGATCTCACCAAAGTTGACCGTTACTCTTACGTGATGCATCTCGTCTCCCGCGTGGTCGGTGAGCTGCGCCACGATCTTGACGCCCTGCACGCTTACCGCGCCTGTATGAACATGGGTACGTTAAGCGGTGCGCCGAAAGTGCGCGCCATGCAGTTAATTGCCGAGGCTGAAGGTCGCCGCCGCGGCAGCTATGGCGGTGCAGTAGGTTATTTCACCGCGCACGGCGATCTCGACACCTGCATTGTGATCCGCTCAGCGCTGGTGGAAAACGGCGTCGCCACCGTGCAAGCCGGTGCTGGAGTGGTCCTTGATTCTGTTCCGCAGTCGGAAGCCGACGAAACCCGTAATAAAGCCCGCGCTGTACTGCGCGCTATCGCCACCGCGCATCATGCACAGGAGACTTTCTGATGGCTGACATTCTGCTGCTCGATAATATCGACTCTTTTACTTATAACCTGGCAGATCAGTTGCGCAGTAATGGTCATAACGTGGTGATTTACCGCAACCATATCCCAGCGCAAACATTAATTGAACGTCTGGCGACCATGAGCAATCCGGTGCTGATGCTTTCTCCTGGCCCCGGTGTGCCGAGTGAGGCCGGTTGTATGCCGGAACTCCTCACCCGACTGCGCGGCAAGCTGCCAATTATCGGCATTTGCCTCGGTCATCAGGCGATTGTCGAAGCTTACGGGGGCTATGTCGGTCAGGCGGGCGAAATTCTTCACGGTAAAGCGTCGAGCATTGAACATGACGGTCAGGCGATGTTTGCCGGATTAACAAACCCATTGCCGGTGGCGCGTTATCACTCGCTGGTTGGCAGTAATATTCCGGCAGGTTTAACCATCAACGCCCATTTTAATGGCATGGTGATGGCGGTGCGTCATGATGCGGATCGCGTTTGTGGATTCCAGTTCCATCCGGAATCCATTCTCACCACCCAGGGCGCTCGCCTGCTGGAACAAACGCTGGCCTGGGCGCAACAGAAGCTGGAGCCGACCAACACACTGCAACCAATTCTGGAAAAACTGTATCAGGCGCAGACGCTTAGCCAACAAGAAAGCCACCAGCTGTTTTCAGCGGTGGTGCGTGGCGAGCTGAAACCGGAACAACTGGCGGCTGCATTAGTCAGCATGAAAATTCGCGGCGAGCACCCGAACGAAATCGCCGGGGCAGCAACTGCCCTTCTGGAAAATGCTGCGCCGTTCCCACGCCCTGATTATCTGTTTGCCGATATCGTCGGCACCGGCGGTGACGGCAGCAACAGTATCAATATTTCTACCGCCAGTGCGTTTGTCGCCGCGGCCTGTGGGCTGAAAGTGGCGAAACACGGTAACCGCAGCGTCTCCAGTAAATCCGGCTCGTCGGATCTGCTGGCGGCATTCGGTATTAATCTTGATATGAACGCCGATAAATCGCGCCAGGCGCTCGACGAGTTAGGCGTCTGCTTTCTCTTTGCACCGAAATACCACACCGGATTTCGCCACGCGATGCCCGTTCGCCAGCAACTGAAAACCCGCACCCTGTTCAACGTGCTGGGGCCACTGATTAACCCGGCGCATCCGCCGCTGGCGCTAATTGGTGTCTACAGCCCGGAACTGGTGCTGCCAATTGCCGAAACCTTGCGCGTGCTGGGGTATCAACGCGCAGCGGTGGTGCACAGCGGGGGGATGGATGAAGTTTCATTACACGCGCCGACAATCGTTGCCGAACTGCATGACGGCGAAATTAAGAGCTATCAGTTGACCGCTGAAGATTTTGGCCTGACACCCTACCATCAGGAGCAACTGGCAGGCGGAACACCGGAAGAAAACCGTGACATTTTAACACGCTTGTTACAAGGTAAAGGCGACGCCGCCCATGAAGCAGCCGTCGCGGCGAATGTCGCCATGTTAATGCGCCTGCATGGCCATGAAGATCTGCAAGCCAATGCGCAAACCGTTCTTGAGGTACTGCGCAGTGGTTCCGCTTACGACAGAGTCACCGCACTGGCGGCACGAGGGTAAATGATGCAAACCGTTTTAGCGAAAATCGTCGCAGACAAGGCGATTTGGGTAGAAGCCCGCAAACAGCAGCAACCGCTGGCCAGTTTTCAGAATGAGGTTCAGCCGAGCACGCGACATTTTTATGATGCACTGCAAGGCGCACGCACGGCGTTTATTCTGGAATGCAAAAAAGCGTCGCCGTCAAAAGGCGTGATCCGTGATGATTTCGATCCGGCACGCATTGCCGCCATTTATAAACATTACGCTTCGGCAATTTCGGTGCTGACTGATGAGAAATATTTTCAGGGGAGCTTTGATTTCCTCCCCATCGTCAGCCAAATCGCCCCGCAGCCGATTTTGTGTAAAGACTTTATTATCGACCCTTACCAGATCTATCTGGCGCGCTATTACCAGGCCGATGCCTGTTTATTAATGCTGTCGGTGCTGGACGACGATCAGTATCGCCAGCTCGCTGCTGTAGCCCACAGTCTGGAGATGGGTGTGCTGACCGAAGTCAGTAATGAAGAGGAACTGGAGCGCGCCATTGCATTGGGGGCAAAGGTCGTTGGCATCAACAACCGCGATCTGCGTGATTTGTCGATTGATCTCAACCGTACCCGCGAGCTTGCGCCGAAACTGGGGCACAACGTGACGGTAATCAGCGAATCCGGCATCAATACTTACGCTCAGGTACGTGAGTTAAGCCACTTCGCTAACGGCTTTTTAATTGGTTCGGCGTTGATGGCCCATGACGATTTGAACGCCGCCGTGCGCCGGGTGTTGCTGGGTGAGAATAAAGTATGTGGCCTGACGCGTGGGCAAGATGCTAAAGCAGCTTATGACGCGGGCGCGATTTACGGTGGATTGATATTTGTTACAACGTCACCGCGTTGCGTCAGCGTTGAAGAGGCGCAGGAAGTGATGGCTGCGGCACCGTTGCAATACGTTGGCGTGTTCCGCAATCACGATATTGCCGATGTGGTGGACAAAGCTAAGGTGTTATCGCTGGCGGCAGTGCAACTGCATGGTAATGAAGATCAGCTGTATATCGATACGCTGCGTGAGGCTCTGCCAGCAAACGTCGCCATCTGGAAGGCTTTAAGTGTCGATGAAACTCTTCCCGCGCGCGATTTTCAGCACATCGATAAATATGTATTCGACAACGGTCAGGGCGGGAGCGGACAACGTTTCGACTGGTCACTGTTAAACGGTCAATCGCTTGGCAACGTTCTGCTGGCGGGTGGCTTAGGCGCAGATAACTGCGTGGAAGCGGCACAAACCGGCTGCGCCGGGCTTGATTTTAATTCTGCTGTAGAGTCGCAACCGGGCATCAAAGACGCACGTCTTTTGGCCTCGGTTTTCCAGACGCTGCGCGCATATTAAGGAAAGGAACAATGACAACATTACTTAACCCGTATTTTGGTGAGTTTGGCGGCATGTACGTGCCACAAATCCTGATGCCTGCTCTGCGCCAGCTGGAAGAAGCTTTTGTCAGCGCGCAAAAAGATCCTGAATTTCAGGCCCAGTTCAACGACCTGCTGAAAAACTATGCCGGGCGCCCAACCGCGCTGACCAAATGTCAGAACATTACAGCCGGGACGAACACCACGCTGTATCTGAAGCGTGAAGATTTGCTGCACGGCGGCGCGCATAAAACTAACCAGGTTCTGGGCCAGGCTTTGCTGGCGAAGCGGATGGGTAAAACCGAAATCATCGCCGAAACCGGTGCAGGTCAGCATGGCGTGGCTTCTGCGCTTGCCAGCGCCCTGCTCGGCCTGAAATGCCGTATTTATATGGGTGCCAAAGACGTTGAACGCCAGTCGCCTAACGTTTTTCGTATGCGCTTAATGGGTGCGGAAGTGATCCCGGTGCATAGCGGTTCCGCGACGCTGAAAGATGCCTGTAATGAGGCGCTACGCGACTGGTCCGGCAGTTATGAAACCGCGCACTATATGCTGGGCACTGCAGCTGGCCCGCATCCTTACCCGACCATTGTGCGTGAGTTTCAGCGGATGATTGGCGAAGAAACGAAAGCGCAGATTCTGGAAAGAGAAGGTCGTCTGCCGGATGCCGTTATTGCTTGTGTTGGCGGCGGTTCGAATGCCATCGGCATGTTTGCTGATTTCATCAACGAAACCGACGTCGGGCTGATCGGCGTGGAGCCTGGTGGTCACGGTATCGAAACTGGCGAGCACGGCGCACCGTTAAAACATGGTCGCGTGGGCATCTATTTCGGTATGAAAGCGCCAATGATGCAAACCGAAGACGGGCAGATTGAAGAATCTTACTCGATTTCTGCCGGACTGGATTTCCCGTCAGTCGGCCCACAACACGCTTATCTCAACAGCATTGGACGCGCTGATTATGTGTCAATCACCGATGATGAAGCTCTGGAAGCCTTCAAAACGCTGTGCCTGCACGAAGGGATTATCCCGGCGCTGGAATCCTCCCACGCGCTGGCCCACGCACTGAAAATGATGCGCGAAAACCCGGAAAAAGAGCAGCTACTGGTGGTTAACCTTTCCGGTCGCGGCGATAAAGACATCTTCACCGTTCACGATATTTTGAAAGCACGAGGGGAAATCTGATGGAACGCTATGAATCTCTGTTTGCCCAACTGAAGGAGCGCAAAGAAGGCGCATTCGTTCCTTTCGTCACCCTCGGTGATCCGGGCATTGAGCAGTCGCTGAAAATTATCGATACGCTAATTGAAGCCGGTGCTGACGCGCTGGAGTTAGGTATCCCCTTCTCCGACCCACTGGCAGATGGTCCGACGATTCAAAACGCCACACTGCGTGCTTTTGCGGCGGGAGTAACCCCGGCGCAGTGCTTTGAGATGCTGGCACTCATTCGCCAGAAGCACCCGACCATTCCCATCGGCCTTTTGATGTATGCCAACCTGGTGTTTAACAAAGGCATTGATGAGTTTTATGCCGAGTGCGAGAAAGTCGGCGTCGATTCGGTGCTGGTTGCCGATGTGCCCGTGGAAGAGTCTGCGCCCTTCCGCCAGGCCGCGTTGCGCCATAACGTCGCACCTATCTTCATCTGCCCGCCGAATGCTGATGATGATTTACTGCGCCAGATTGCCTCTTACGGTCGTGGTTACACCTATTTATTGTCGCGTGCGGGTGTGACCGGAGCTGAAAACCGTGCCGCGTTACCTCTCAATCATCTGGTTGCGAAGCTGAAAGAGTACAACGCTGCGCCTCCATTGCAAGGATTTGGTATTTCCGCCCCGGATCAGGTAAAAGCAGCGATTGATGCAGGAGCTGCGGGCGCGATTTCTGGTTCGGCAATTGTTAAAATCATCGAGCAATATGTTAATGAGCCAGAGAAAATGCTGGCGGCACTGAAAACTTTTGTACAACCGATGAAAGCGGCAACGCGCAGTTAATCCCACAGCCGCCAGTTCCGCTGGCGGCATTTTATCTTTCTTTAACTAAGCCAGAAAAATCCTAAATTCATTTATTATTTATCCTTTTACCGTTCCGCTTACAACAGAGGTACGTCAACTTACGTCATTTTTCCGCCCAAAAGTAATATAATCAAACAAATTAATCCCGCAACAAAACACTACTAAAATCAATAATTTTCTCTAACCCACTTATTTCTTGGGTATTTATGAATATATCGAAAGTCTTTTTCAAAATATATTTTTTACATTCCTTCTCACTTTGCTCAATTTGACTAATTCTCATTACCGACTAATTTTAATGAGTGTCGACACACAACACTCATATTTATGAAACAATACAACGCAACGGGAGAAATAACATGGCCGAACATCGTGGTGGTTCAGGAAATTTCGCCGAAGACCGTGAGAAGGCATCCGACGCTGGCCGTAAAGGCGGTCAGCATAGCGGCGGTAATTTTAAAAATGATCCGCAACGCGCATCCGAAGCGGGTAAAAAAGGCGGTCAACAAAGCGGTGGTAATAAATCAGGAAAATCCTGATTCACCGTTAATTATTAATATCAGCTAAGAAAGATAATTGCATCTGCGAGCCGTATGGCTCGCAGTGATTTCACTGGAGAAAAATATGAATATGAAGACCATTGAAGATGTATTTATTCACCTGCTTTCAGATACCTACAGCGCAGAAAAACAATTAACCCGGGCACTGGCAAAACTCGCAAGAGCAACATCAAACGAAAAATTAAGTCAGGCTTTTCATGCGCACCTCGAGGAAACTCATGGACAGATTGAACGTATTGATCAAGTTGTGGAGTCCGAATCGAACCTGAAAATTAAGCGCATGAAATGTGTGGCAATGGAAGGTCTCATTGAAGAAGCTAATGAGGTCATCGAAAGCACCGAGAAAAACGAAGTGCGTGATGCCGCACTGATTGCCGCTGCACAGAAAGTCGAGCACTATGAGATCGCCAGTTACGGGACCTTAGCGACGCTGGCTGAACAATTAGGTTATCGTAAAGCAGCGAAGCTTCTGAAAGAAACCCTGGAAGAAGAAAAGGCCACCGACATCAAATTGACTGATCTGGCCCTTAATAACGTAAATAAGAAAGCCGAAAATAAATCCTGAAATATGAACTTTAACTTTTAGTCATTTTATAAAGAGGACATTTTCATGAATCGTATTGAACATTATCACGACTGGTTACGTGACGCCCACGCAATGGAAAAGCAAGCAGAATCTATGCTTGAATCCATGGCCAGCCGCATAGATAATTATCCTGAGCTACGCGCTCGTATTGAACAACATGTTAGTGAAACCAAAAACCAGATTGTACAACTGGAAACTATTCTTGATCGTAATGACATTTCACGCTCAGTCATTAAAGATTCTATGAGTAAAATGGCTGCACTTGGGCAGTCAATCGGTGGTATATTCCCTTCTGATGAAATAGTCAAAGGCGCTATTAGCGGATATGTCTTCGAGCAATTTGAAATCGCCTGTTATACCTCACTCTTAGCAGCAGCAAAAAATGCCGGTGATACAGCCTCTATTCCGGTCATCGAAGCGATTTTAAATGAGGAAAAGCAAATGGCCGACTGGCTGATTCAGCATATTCCGCAAACAACTGAGAAATTTTTAATTCGCTCCGAAACTGATGGCGTAGAAGCGAAGAAATAATACCCTTTATGCCATGTCCTTATTGACCCCGTAATTACGGGGTCATTTTTGTGCGGAATTAAAAACGATATCCTGCTGAGAACATAAACACCCACGGATCGAGGCGTACGCTATCGTGTTGCTGTGCACCGCCCAGTTTATAATTGGCGGTGGTATCGATATCCATGTACCACACTGACATGTTAACCAACCAGTCACGGTTAATCAGATAATCAACCCCCACCTGCCCGGCAGCTCCCCAGGAATCTTTCAGACTGAGATCGGAAAGCCCCGCCTCTTTGCCATGATCGTTAAATCCATTATCAAAGAAGGTGGTGTAGTTAATACCTGCCCCAACGTAAGGACGGAATTTGCTGCTGGCATCACCAAAATACCACTGCGCCATCAGTGTTGGCGGCAGATGATGAACGGTTGCAATATCGCCGGTCGCCCGGGTGCCGATTTTATGGCGGAACGGCGTCGCTGCCAGCAATTCCACACCAATGTTATCGGTCGCCATATAAGTAAACGTCAGGCCCAGTTGCGTGTTATTGGTCACGCTGAATCCACCCAGACTTCCTAACGTACCACCAGCACCTTCTGTTGGACGTACGGTTGCAGAACCTGCACGCATAAAAAATTCGCCTGCTTCATGCGCAAAGGCACTGCCAGAGAGAAGAGTTGTTACTGCCAAAGCCGCCACTGTTAACTTTTTCATATCCGCTCCGTCGTTATGGTTATAAAAACGTGACGAATATACCCACATTGGAGTAACAAATGATCCTACATAGATCACATTACATATGATAATTCACCATTTATTGATCTGGATTAATTTAGAAGTTGCACTGTAAATCCTGGTTAATGTGATTTAAATCAATTTTTAAATATTTTCGCTACGCAAATATTAACTCGCTCGCCACTTGCAGCGGTTTGCCCACGCCTGAAGGCCAGCAATTACCTCCGCTTTACAAAGATATGCTTTTCCATACAAGACCTGATGCTGCCACCCGAGGCTTAACCAGGGTACAATTGCCCGCTAATTAACACCTGCATAAAACTCAAGGAGAGTGCATGTCTATCACGGCGCAGTCCGTATACCGTGACACCGGAAATTTCTTCCGTAATCAATTTATGACCATTCTGTTGGTATCGTTGCTATGTGCGTTTATCACAGTGGTGTTAGGGCATGTTTTCTCACCCAGTGATGCACAGCTTGCTCAGCTCAATGACGGCGTGCCCGTTAGCGGCAGTAGTGGGTTGTTCGACCTGGTTCAGAATATGTCACCTGAACAGCAACAAATTTTGCTGCAGGCTTCAGCGGCGTCCACTTTTTCAGGATTAATCGGTAACGCCATTCTCGCCGGAGGCGTAATATTAATTATCCAGCTGGTGTCTGCGGGTCAGAGAGTCAGTGCGCTTCGAGCTATTGGTGCCAGTGCACCGATATTGCCAAAGTTATTTATTCTGATTTTTCTGACTACCCTTTTAGTACAGATTGGCATCATGCTGGTGGTCGTTCCGGGAATTATCATGGCCATTTTACTGGCTCTGGCACCGGTGATGTTGGTACAGGACAAAATGGGCATTTTTGCCTCGATGCGCAGCAGTATGCGGCTGACATGGGCGAATATGCGTCTGGTGGCACCCGCGGTACTGAGCTGGTTGCTGGCAAAAACACTATTGCTACTTTTTGCCTCTTCTTTTGCCGCATTAACCCCGGAAATTGGTGCCGTACTGGCGAACACCTTGAGCAATCTGATTTCAGCCGTACTGCTCATCTATCTGTTCCGCCTGTATATGTTGATTCGCCAATAACCTTAAGCATTTGATTACGGAATCGTAAAATGAAGCAGTTTCTTGATTTTTTACCGCTGGTTGTCTTTTTCGCGTTTTACAAGATTTATGACATCTATGCGGCTACTGCGGCGCTGATCGTCGCCACGGCGATTGTGCTTATATATAGCTGGGTTCGCTTTCGTAAGGTTGAGAAGATGGCCCTGATCACTTTTGTTCTGGTGGTCGTCTTCGGTGGCTTGACGCTGTTCTTCCACAATGATGAGTTTATTAAATGGAAGGTTACTGTCATTTATGCCCTGTTTGCAGGTGCCCTGTTAGTCAGCCAATGGGTGATGAAAAAGCCGCTAATTCAGCGGATGCTGGGTAAAGAACTCACGCTGCCGCAACCGGTATGGTCGAAGCTGAATCTGGCCTGGGCTGTTTTCTTTATCCTTTGCGGTCTGGCAAACATCTACATCGCATTCTGGCTGCCGCAAAATATTTGGGTCAACTTTAAAGTGTTTGGCCTGACCGCTCTTACCTTAATCTTCACATTGTTAAGCGGTATCTATATCTACCGCCACATGCCGCAGGAAGATAAATCCTAACCAGACTGCCAGTCCTTCGGGGCTGGCACTGTATCTCCTCTGTTCTCCTCAGGAAAATCATAGTAGCATCGCGCCTGTGATTTTCCTTTTAAGTCGGTTTTACCATGTCTACAACACATAACGTCCCTCAGGGCGATCTTGTTTTACGTACTTTAGCCATGCCCGCCGATACCAATGCCAATGGTGACATCTTTGGTGGTTGGTTAATGTCACAAATGGATATTGGCGGCGCTATTCTGGCGAAAGAAATTGCGCACGGTCGCGTAGTGACCGTGCGGGTTGAAGGAATGACTTTCTTACGACCGGTTGCGGTCGGCGATGTGGTGTGCTGCTATGCACGCTGTGTCCAGAAAGGGACGACATCGGTCAGCATTAATATTGAAGTGTGGGTGAAAAAAGTCGCGTCTGAACCCATCGGGCAACGCTATAAAGCGACAGAAGCATTATTTAAGTATGTCGCGGTTGATCCTGAAGGAAAACCTCGCGCCTTACCTGTTGAGTAATAGTCAAAAGCCTCCGGTCGGAGGCTTTTGACTTTCTGCTTACTGAATTTCGGTGGTGCCGTTAATTTTAAACAGGATATTCACCACAATCCCACTGCCTGGCTTACCCGGCTCATAACGCCATCTGCGCATCGCATTTTTCACCTCACGCTCAAACATGTTCGCAGGCTTGGCTGAGAGGATTTGCACGTTATCCACGCGACCATCCGGCGTGACATCAAATTTAACTTTAACCTGCCCTTCAATGCGCAATGCCTGTGCTCGTGCCGGATACTGCGGCTGATTGCGACTTAATGCGCGTGGTCCTGAAGCCACACTTGTAACCGGCTTGCTGGTTGCAGCCGTCGCCGTACTTGATGTCGGGCGCGCGGGTGCCGTATTTTCAAACGGTGATGCCGGACGCGACTCTACGGGTTTGACATCGCGTTTTGGCTGCTCCTGTACCTTTTTCACCGGCTTCGGTTTTGGCTTAGGTTTCGGCTTAGGCTTTTCAATGACCACCGGTGCTTCTTTTGGCGGTTCAGGGATCGGCTCAGGTTCCGGTTCTGGCTCTACCACCGGCTCCGGTGGCGGCTGAACGGCTTGTGGCGGTTCGAGATCCGCAGGCGCAACCATCGTGACAGAAATTGGCTGCGCAGGCGCAGGTAGTTCAATAACCTGATGTACCGAGGTATAGAGCAGACCCGCCACAACAGCACCATGAATGCAGACCGAAAGTAACGTCGGCCAGGGGAAGCGGCGAGGTAAATCAAGGGTCATTGAAGTCATAATCATTTCAGTAGAAAAACCAGGTCTCGATTTTAAATGCAAATAGCAATCATATTCAATAAGGCAAGACGATCAGGATCAGTGAAAATGTCATTTTTGGTGTAATTGACCTTACTTTATGCATGGTCTTAACAAAGACATCATCTTTCCGTTGCAGATCTTCGCCCTTTCAAATAACGTACTTTACAACTTTCCCGAACAAGGAGTTGTGCCCGTGTTGTATGTTATTTACGCTCAAGACAAAGCTGATAGCCTCGAAAAACGCCTTTCCGTTCGTCCGGCACATTTAGCACGTTTACAGTTACTGCATGATGAAGGTCGATTGTTGACCGCCGGTCCAATGCCAGCAGTAGACAGTAACGATCCAGGGGCTGCGGGATTTACTGGCTCAACCGTTATTGCTGAATTTGAATCGCTGGAAGCAGCTCAGGCCTGGGCCGATGCTGACCCGTACGTAGCGGCAGGAGTCTATGAACACGTTTCAGTGAAACCATTTAAGAAAGTGTTCTGAATAGAGATTCAATATTTAAGGGCACGGTTTTAGCAACCGTGTTCTAGTTTGGCCTTTCCTTATAGGTCGGTCAGTGCATTCACCCCCACAAGCAGATAATAACTTTATCTGTATTTCTTTATATGATGTGAGCATATTCAGGAAAAATGCCCTTTCCTGACGCAGAGTTGCTCACTCAAAACCTTTGATTACTTCAGATAAAGTCATCTACTATTGTTTAACACATTCACGTGCTGCATGTATGTTCAGAAAATGTGCACGTTGAGATAATTAAACAAAATTGTGGTTACAGAGGTATCAGTGAGTCACTGGACTACATTCAAACAAACAGCAACAAATTTATGGGTGACCCTACGGCACGACATTCTCGCGCTGGCCGTCTTTTTAAATGGATTGCTTATTTTTAAAACAATCTATGGTATGTCGGTCAATTTGCTTGATATTTTCCATATAAAAGCCTTTTCAGAGTTAGATCTCTCCTTGCTGGCAAATGCCCCACTCTTTATGCTCGGCGTCTTTCTTGTCCTGAACTCCATTGGCTTACTGTTCCGGGCAAAGCTCGCATGGGCAATCAGTATCATTTTGTTGTTGATAGCGCTAATTTACACCCTGCATTTTTATCCCTGGCTGAAATTTAGTATTGGATTTTGCATTTTTACGCTGGTGTTTTTGCTGATACTGCGCAAAGACTTCTCCCACAGTAGCGCCGCAGCCGGGACAATTTTCGCATTTATTAGTTTCACGACGTTACTGTTTTACTCCACCTACGGTGCGCTTTATTTAAGCGAAGGTTTTAATCCGCGAATAGAAAGTTTGATGACCGCGTTCTATTTTTCGATAGAAACCATGTCAACCGTCGGCTATGGCGATATTGTCCCTGTTTCTGAATCAGCACGATTGTTCACTATTTCGGTCATTATTTCCGGCATTACCGTTTTTGCCACCTCCATGACTTCAATTTTTGGTCCGCTTATCCGCGGGGGATTCAACAAACTTGTAAAAGGAAACAATCATACAATGCATCGTAAAGATCATTTTATTGTTTGCGGGCATTCGATTCTCGCCATCAATACGATTCTGCAACTGAATCAACGCGGACAAAATGTAACGGTTATCAGCAACTTGCCTGAAGATGATATTAAGCAACTTGAGCAACGCTTAGGCGATAATGCTGATGTTATCCCCGGTGACAGCAATGACAGTTCGGTATTAAAGAAAGCAGGAATCGATCGATGCCGGGCCATTCTGGCGCTGAGTGATAACGATGCTGATAACGCGTTTGTTGTACTCTCGGCAAAAGATATGAGCAGTGATGTCAAAACAGTTCTCGCCGTCAGTGATAGCAAAAACCTGAATAAGATTAAGATGGTACATCCGGATATCATTCTCTCGCCGCAACTGTTTGGCAGCGAAATTCTGGCACGAGTTTTAAATGGTGAAGAGATTAATAATGATATGCTCGTTTCAATGTTGTTGAACTCCGGTCATGGTATTTTCAGCGATAACGATGAACAAGAAACGAAAGCTGACAATAAAGAATCGGCGCAAAAATAGAGTTTGAAGACGAAAGGGCAAACTTATTGGGCACCGCAATGGTGCCCAGAACATTTAGATATTGTAGATCGCAAACAATAACGAGTTACGCTGTTTGTTTAGAATGCACTTCCTGATGCTGTGGATACGCATATTTCGGCGCGACTGCCCCTCAAGCCAACGCGATTTACGTCGGCTAGCCTGACGCTGCATGCGCCAGCGCCCCACTTCCGTTCTACTCCGCTTCATGTTAACTACTCTATGCAATAACAGAATGGTCATTATACCCCCGACCCCGACGCTGACCAGTGCTTTTCCCGCGTTTTTATTTGCCAGATGAATCCATATGCGTAAACTCATAACAATGCGCTTTCAAAAGGATTTCTAATCTATGACAACCGTTTATACGTTGGTGAGTTGGTTGGCCATTCTGGGATACTGGTTGCTCATTGCAGGCGTAACTTTACGCATTCTAATGAAACGACGCGCAGTTCCCTCCGCGATGGCCTGGCTGTTGATCATTTACATTCTGCCCTTAGTCGGAATTATTGCCTATCTTGCCGTTGGCGAGCTCCATTTAGGCAAACGCCGCGCTGAGCGCGCCAGAGCGATGTGGCCTTCCACCGCAAAATGGCTTAACGACCTTAAAGCCTGTAAGCATATCTTCGCCGAAGAAAACAGCAGTGTCGCAGCGCCATTATTCAAGCTTTGTGAGCGTCGTCAGGGGATCGCTGGGGTCAAAGGGAATCAGCTGCAACTGATGACCGAGTCAGATGATGTGATGCAGGCGTTAATCCGCGACATCCAGCTCGCTCGCCATAATATCGAGATGGTGTTTTATATCTGGCAGCCCGGCGGCATGGCGGACCAGGTGGCTGAATCATTAATGGCCGCTGCGCGACGCGGCATTCATTGCCGATTGATGCTTGACTCCGCCGGCAGTGTGGCTTTTTTCCGCAGCCCGTGGCCCGAGCTAATGCGTAATGCCGGTATTGAAGTGGTCGAAGCCTTAAAGGTCAATCTGATGCGTGTGTTTTTACGCCGTATGGATCTGCGCCAACATCGCAAGATGATCATGATCGATAATTACATCGCGTACACCGGCAGCATGAATATGGTCGACCCTCGCTACTTCAAACAGGATGCGGGTGTAGGGCAATGGATTGATCTGATGGCGCGTATGGAAGGTCCCATCGCCACCGCGATGGGGATTATATATTCCTGCGACTGGGAGATTGAAACCGGGAAACGTATTCTGCCGCCACCACCAGATGTCAATATTATGCCGTTTGAGCAGGCCAGCGGTCACACCATTCACACAATTGCTTCTGGCCCCGGCTTTCCGGAAGATCTCATTCACCAGGCATTACTGACTGCGGCTTATTCGGCACGTGAATATTTGATCATGACGACGCCCTACTTTGTGCCCAGCGATGATTTACTTCATGCGATTTGCACGGCGGCGCAGCGCGGGGTGGATGTCAGTATTATCCTTCCGCGAAAAAATGATTCAATGCTGGTTGGCTGGGCCAGTCGCGCGTTCTTTACGGAACTGCTGGCTGCTGGGGTTAAAATTTATCAGTTTGAAGGCGGGTTATTGCATACCAAGAGCGTGCTGGTCGATGGCGAATTAAGTCTGGTTGGTACCGTTAACCTTGATATGCGTAGTCTGTGGCTGAATTTCGAGATTACCCTGGCAATCGACGATAAAGGGTTTGGTGCTGACCTCGCCGCCGTTCAGGACGATTATATTTCGCGTTCTCGTCTGCTCGATGCCCGTTTATGGTTAAAACGCCCATTATGGCAACGTGTCGCCGAGCGACTGTTTTACTTCTTCAGCCCGTTGCTGTAAAACGTCGCCAACAGAGGTTAAACAGGTAGTGACTATGGATATGGATCTAAACAATCGCCTGACTGAAGATGAAACGCTTGAGCAGGCCTACGATATTTTTCTCGAACTGGCTGCCGACAATCTCGATCCAGCTGATGTTCTGCTGTTCAATCTTCAGTTTGAAGAGCGCGGCGGCGCGGAGTTATTCGATCCGGCAGAAGACTGGCAGGAACATGTTGATTTCGATTTGAACCCAGACTTTTTTGCCGAAGTGGTGATTGGTCTGGCAGACAGTGAAGATGGTGAAATCAACGATGTTTTCGCCCGCATTCTGTTATGCCGCGAAAAAGATCACAAACTTTGCCATATCATCTGGCGGGAATAAATAATCGCTTTCGGCGTGAAAAAGGGCTGACAACTGTCAGCCCTTATTTTGTTTAAAGCGGATCGACTTTCAGGCAAGACACGGCGTGTCTGAAACTCCCCTCCAGCACAGGACGTGTTTTGGCACACTCTGGACCGGCAATCGGGCAGCGGGTACGGAAAACACAACCGGAAGGCGGGTTGATCGGCGACGGTAATTCCCCTTCCAGTAACTGGATAGTTTTGTTCTTCTCCAGATCCGGATCAGGTATGGGGACTGCCGACATCAATGCCCTGGTGTAAGGATGTAGTGGATTGTGATAGACCTCATCATAGGTCCCCAGTTCTACCGCATGGCCGAGATACATCACCAGCACACGATCGGAAATGTGTTTTACCACGGCCAGGTCGTGAGCGATAAAAATTAATGACAATCCCATCTCGCGTTGCAGCTGCTGGAGCAGGTTGACCACCTGCGCCTGAATTGACACGTCCAGCGCCGACACCGGCTCATCACAGATAATCAGCTTCGGTTCAAGAATAAGAGCACGAGCAATCCCGATACGCTGGCACTGCCCACCAGAGAACTCATGCGGATAGCGGTTAATCAGGTTAGGCAATAACCCGACTTTCAGCATCATCGCCTTCACGCGCTCGCGAACTTCCTGGCGTGACATTTTCGGATGATAAGTACGCAGTGGTTCAGCGATGATCTCGCCGATGGTCATACGCGGGTTAAGCGATGCCAATGGATCCTGGAAAATCATCTGAATATCACTGCGAACGGCACGCCATTCATCGGGCTTCATGCCTAGCAACTCTTTACCTAACCAGGCAACATGACCGTCGGTCGCTTTAACCAGGCCAATGATGGCGCGAGCAAAGGTGGACTTACCGCATCCCGACTCCCCTACCACACCTAATGTTTCCCCTTCATACAGGCGAAGAGTTACACCATCTACGGCTTTGAGCGTTTTCGGCGGTTGCCAGAACCACTGTTTGCCATCTTTGATTTCAAAGTGCACTTTCAGATCGGCGATTTCGAGGAGGACTTTTCTTCCTTCGGTTACAGCATTCATAACAGTTCCTCCACCGGTTTAAAGCAAGCACGCAGACGGCCAGGCGTAAACTCTTCCAGCGGCGGTGCGCTACTACAAATTTCCATCGCATGCGGACAACGTGGCTGGAACGGGCAACCTTTCGGTAATCGCAACAGGTTTGGCGGATTACCCGGGATGGTCAACATTGTTTCACCTTCCGCATCGAGACGCGGCACCGCGTTGAGTAAACCGATAGAATAAGGATGAACGGGTTGATAAAAGACATCGCGCGCGTTGCCATATTCCATCGTGCGCCCGGCGTACATTACCAGCACTTTGTCGCAGATCCCTGCCACCACGCCAAGATCATGGGTGATCATAATTATGGCGGTATTAAATTCCCGCTTCAGTTCATTCAATAGCGTCATGATCTGCGCCTGTACGGTGACGTCCAGCGCAGTAGTGGGTTCATCAGCAATCAGTAGCTTAGGTCGACATAGCAATGCCATCGCAATCATGACTCGCTGACGCATGCCACCAGAAAATTCATGCGGGTACATTTTCATGCGTTTACGTGCTTCCGGCATTTTTACCGCATCGAGCATCCGCACCGACTCTTCAAACGCTTCGGCCTTGCCCATGCCTTTATGCAGCATCAGCACTTCCATCAACTGCTCACCGACGCGCATATAGGGATTCAACGAAGTCATCGGATCCTGAAAAATCATTGAGATTTGTTCAGCACGCAGTCTATTGAGTTCACGCTCTGGCAAATTGAGGATTTCACGCCCATTGAAGGTTGCCGATCCGCCAATACGCCCATTGGCAGCCAGCAGGCCCATCAACGCAAATGCAGTTTGCGATTTACCTGAACCAGACTCACCGACAATGCCCAGCGTTTCCCCGGCACGTAGAGAAAAATTCAAATCATTGACCGCCGTGACGTCGCCATCCGGGGTACTAAAGGTGACACGCAAATCTTTCACGTTCAGCAGTGCGTCAGCCTGTTGTTGTGCGAGCGGCACAGTTGCAGTTTCAATTACGCTCATGGCTGCACTCCTTAACGATCTTTCGGGTCGAGGGCATCACGCAAGCCATCGCCGATAAAGTTGAAACAAAATAGCGTCACCACGAGGAATCCCGCTGGGAACAACAGTAACCATGGAGAGACTTCCATCGAGTTCGCGCCATCACTCAGCAATGCGCCCCAGCTGCTTAACGGCTCTTGCGTCCCCAACCCCAGGAAGCTAAGGAAAGATTCAAAGAGGATCATGCTGGGCACCAGTAGCGATGCGTAGACCACCACCACACCGAGTACGTTCGGTACAATGTGGCGAATAACAATGCCCGGCGTCGATACACCGCCAACTTGTGCCGCCTCAATAAACTCTTTACGCTTCAGACTCAGGGTTTGCCCACGCACAATACGAGCCATATCCAGCCAGGAAACCATGCCAATCGCCACGAAAATCAGCAGGATGTTTTGACCGAAAAAGGTCACCAGCAAAATGACGAAGAACATGAATGGGAAGGAGTTGAGGATTTCCAGCAGACGCATCATTACCGAATCCACTTTACCGCCCAGATAACCGGAAAGCGAACCATAAAGTGTCCCCACGACCACTGCCACCAGTGCCGCAGCAACACCGACCATGAGTGAGATACGCCCGCCAATCGCAACACGCACAAGCAGGTCGCGACCGGATGAGTCAGTACCAAAGTAGTGACCGGACTCCATATCTGGGGCGCTGGACATCATCGCCCAGTCAGTATCGTCATAGGCAAACTGCGAAAGCATCGGTGCCAGGATTACAAATAACGCGATTAGCACCAGCACTATCAGACTGGCAACCGCCGCACGGTTATGCATAAAACGTCGACGTGCGTCCTGCCACAAGCTGCGCCCTTCGACCTCCAGCTTTTCACTGAAATTTTCCAGCGTCTCGCTGTTTTTCTTACTTAACATCATCGCGAGCTCCAGTATCAGTAACGGATTTTCGGGTCGATAACCGCATATAGCACATCGACAATGGCATTAAACAAAATGGTTAACGCGCCAACCAGAATGGTCAGACTTAACACTAAGGAATAGTCACGATTCAATGCGCCATTAACGAACAATTGCCCAATCCCCGGTAAACCATAAATGGTTTCGATGACCATAGAACCGGTAATAATGCCGACAAATGCAGGGCCCATATAGGAGAGCACGGGTAACAGAGCAGGTTTTAGTGCGTGGCGTAAAATGATCCGCCGCATAGGTAACCCTTTCGCCCTGGCGGTACGAATAAAGTTGGAGTGTAAAACCTCAATCATAGAGCCACGGGTAATACGCGCGATACTGGCGATATAGGCGAGTGACAACGCCACCATTGGCAGTATCATGAATTTAAGCGCCCCGCCATTCCAGCCACCGCCCGGTAGCCAATGCAAAATGATCGCAAATATCATGACTAATAATGGCGCAACCACAAAACTGGGGATAACCACCCCGGTCATTGCCAGCCCCATCACTGTATAGTCCCATTTGGTGTTTTGTTTTAATGCAGCAATAACGCCAGCACTAACGCCCAGTACTACCGCAAGGAAAAATGCAGCGGCTCCCAGTTTTGCTGAAACCGGAAAGCTGGAGGCTACCAGGTCATTGACCGAATAATCTTTATATTTAAAAGACGGACCGAAATCGCCATGCGCCAGTTGTTTCAGGTAACTGAAATACTGAGTCATGATCGGATCATTAAGATGATATTTCGCTTCGATATTGGCCATCACTTCTGGCGGTAAAGTACGTTCGCCGGTAAAAGGGCTTCCCGGCGCGAGGCGCATCATGAAGAACGAAATAGTAATAAGAATAAATAGCGTCGGAATCGCTTCCAGACAGCGACGTAGAATAAATTTTAACATTGCCCTACCTTCTGGCCTGTGCCTTCTGTAATGCGATAAAAATCAGACACCGTGGAGCAGGACACTCCTGCCCCACGTATTGCCATTAGTGCTTCACAATGTACATATTCCGGGTGTAGGTATTATCCAGCGGATCTTTGCCGGTATAGCCACCAACCCACGGTTTCACCAGACGCGCATTCACGTAGTAATAAACAGGAACAATGGCCGAATCCTTATCCAGCTGTTGTTCTGCTTTAGTGTACAGAGCTGTGCGCTGCGCCTCGTCAGTCGCTTTCAGCGTTTCCGCCATAATGCTGTCAAAGGCCGGGCTCTTATAATGCGCGGTATTCATCGAGCTGTTCGACAGCATGGTGTTCAGGAAGGAAGTTGGTTCGTTGTAGTCTGCACACCAGCCTGCACGGGCCACATCAAAAGTGCCCTGGTGACGGGTGTCGAGGAACGTTTTCCACTCCTGGTTAACCAGTTTGACGTTTACACCAATGTTTTTCTTCCACAATGAAGAGGCAGCAATCGCCAGCTTTTTATGGAGATCGGAGGTGTTATACAACAGGTTGATGGTCAACGGTTTGTCTGCGGTATAACCCGCTTCAGCCAGCAGTTTTTTCGCTTCTTCGTTACGTTTTTCCTGGCTCCAGCCAAACCATTCCGGCTGAGTCAATTTTGCGCCATCAGTATACGGTGGAGTGTAACCATAGGCGGGCATGTCGCCCTGCGCTTTCACTTTATTAACAATGATATCGCGGTCCATACCCAGTTTCAGTGCGGTACGCACACGTACATCGTTGAATGGCGGTTTCTGGTTGTTAATTTCGTAATAATAAGTGCACAGGTATGGATCAACGTGAACTTCGTCCGGGATCTCTTTTTTCAGCTTCTGGAACAATTCGATCGGCATGTTGTTATAAGTCATGTCGATTTCACCACTACGGTAGCGGTTGACATCGGTAACTTCAGAAGCAATAGGCAAATAGGTTACCTGGTTAATAACGGTTTTCGCGTTGTTCCAGTAGGTTGGGCTGCGTTCAAGAACGATTCGTTCGTTTACGACCCAATCTTTTAAGGTATAGGCACCGTTGGTGATGATATTACCAGGCTGGGTCCATTTTTCGCCGAATTTCTCGATAGCGGCTTTTGGCACCGGTGAAGTTGATGGGTGAACAAGTAATTTATAGAAGTACGGAACAGGTTCACTTAAGGTGACTTCTAATGTGTGATCATCAATAGCTTTCACGCCGAGATCGGTAATCGGTTTTTTCCCTTCAAGAATTTCATCAATACCGGCGATATGCCCATATTGCAGATAACTGGCATACGGAGAAGCGGTGTTTGGATCAACAGAACGTTGCCAGCTATACACAAAGTCTTGTGCTGTGACTGGCGTGCCATCAGACCATTTCGCATCTTTACGCAAATGGAAGGTCCAGACTTTCGCGTCTTTATTATCCCAGGATTCAGCGACGCCAGGTGCCGGATGACCGTCAAGATCGCTGACCAGTAAGCCTTCAAACAGGTCTCGGCTGATATTAGACTCCGGAACACCTTCAATTTTATGCGGATCTAATGACTGAACTTCTGAACCATTGTTACGTACCAGCGTTTGTTTTTCCGCCAGTGTGACGCCTGCGGGTACATCAGCTGCCAGCGCGACATTCCCTGCCATAAGCGCAGCCAGAACGCCAGCTGCTACTAAACTTCTCTTGGTGATGTTGGTCATTGTTTTTTGGACTCCCTCATTATAATTACTGGTATTAACCAGCATGTGTAATCCCGGATTGGGACCCTGCACAGGCTCGGAGACTTTCTGCTGTCAGGTTACTTTATCGTTACGGATTGCTATCACTGACTTTATTTATTCTGGTGATTCAGACGATCACCTTATGTCGATTCGTACTGTGTCTCCCCTGTCGAGACACATTATTCTTTCGCGACGCTCTTTAATTGTTAATTATTCTCATTACCAATAAAAATTGTCTGGCGGTTGCCCGGAAAGTACCAAATGCGCTTCTTACTCGCCAATACATTTTGCAAAATTGTTAAGCAATTCTCTTTTATTGACCGGATCAGAATCTATAGTTTGCATCCATGTCTTAACAAACATCTTTCAATTCAATCAAATAGAGATTGGTTAAGCATGTCTATCTTTTCTGATTACAGTTCCAGTAGTGAAATGCACAATAATTTAACAATTGATTATTATTTAGCACTTTCCTCTACCAAAGGCAGTGGAATTACTAATATCATTTCAATTATTCTTCAGCAAGCCCAGGATTATGATGTGGCGAAAATAACATGATGGTGAGGAGAAGCAGTTAAGGAAATCCTTATAACTAACTGTAATTTGAGAAGAATATTTTTACCCATTCCTTTTGCTTTTGATAACTGCGCGGGAACAAAGTAAAAATAATGACGAAGTAAACGGAGCATGGCAGCTCCGTTTCATTTGAAAGGAATTAATTAAGCAGGCCGGGGAAAATCCCCTTAATACCAGTAACGATAAATTCAATCCCCAATGCCATCAGCAATAGCCCCATAATACGCGTAATCACGTTGATGCCGGTCTGGCGTAAAACCCGTACCAGCCACGGTGCCATGCGGAACAATCCCCAGCAACATAAAGCGAACAAAGCAATAGCCACAAAGAAACCAAACAGATAGCTAATGCTGTGATAACGCGTACCCCAGACGATGGTAGAACTGATCGCCCCTGGCCCCGCCATCAACGGCAACGCCAACGGCACCACACCAATGCTTTCACGTACCGCGGTTTCTGATTTTTCTTGCTTGTTCTGTTTATCCTCGCCAAGCTTGCCGCTGATCATCGACATCGCTATTGTCACCACCAGGATGCCACCGGCGATACGGAATGAATCAATTGATATACCAAAAAGTTGCAGAATCGTGTCGCCGAGAAAAAGCGAGATCCACAAGATAATGGCCACAGACAGGTTGGCTGTAAGGTTCGTTTTGTTTCGCGCTGCCGCTGTCTGATAACTGGTCATGCTGATAAAGACGGGAATAATCCCAACCGGGTTGACCAGCGCAAATAACCCGATGAAAAATTTGAAGTAAACGGGAAAATCAAAAAGGGTCTGAATCACGGTTAGCTCCGAAGCAAAAGCCGGATAATGTTAGCCATAAAAAGGTTAAAAAGACGCGCTGACAATACGCCTTTTAACCGCATTTTTCACCTCCTAACTACTTAAAATTGCTATCATTCGTTATTGTTATCTAGTTGTACAAAACATGCTAATGTAACCAACAAACCATACTACAATTTATTAACTGTTAGCTATAATGGCGAAAAGCGATGCTGAAAGGTGTCAGCTTCGCAAAAATTTGATTTGGATCACGTAATCAGTACCCAGAAGTGAGTAATCTTGCTTACGCCACCTGGAAGTGACGCATTAGAGATAAATAGCTCTAATGTTTAAACTCTTTTAGTAAATCACAGTGAGTGTGAGCGCGAGTAAGCTTTTGATTTTCATCGGTTAAGCAAATCATCACCGCACTGACTATACTCTCGTATTCGAGCAGATGATTTACTAAAAAAGTTTAACATTATCAGGAGAGCATTATGGCTGTTACTAATGTCGCTGAACTTAACGCACTCGTAGAGCGTGTAAAAAAAGCCCAGCGTGAATATGCCAGTTTCACTCAAGAGCAAGTAGACAAAATCTTCCGCGCCGCCGCCCTGGCAGCTGCAGATGCTCGAATCCCACTCGCGAAAATGGCCGTTGCCGAATCCGGCATGGGTATCGTCGAAGATAAAGTAATCAAAAACCACTTTGCTTCTGAATATATCTACAACGCCTATAAAGATGAAAAAACCTGTGGTGTTCTGTCTGAAGACGACACTTTTGGTACCATCACTATCGCTGAACCAATCGGTATTATTTGCGGTATCGTTCCGACTACTAACCCGACTTCAACGGCTATCTTCAAATCGCTGATCAGCTTGAAGACCCGTAACGCCATTATCTTCTCCCCGCACCCGCGTGCTAAAGATGCAACCAACAAAGCTGCAGATATTGTTCTGCAGGCTGCTATCGCTGCTGGTGCGCCGAAAGACCTGATTGGCTGGATCGATCAACCTTCTGTTGAACTGTCTAACGCGCTGATGCACCACCCAGACATCAACCTGATCCTCGCGACCGGTGGTCCGGGTATGGTTAAAGCCGCATACAGCTCCGGTAAACCAGCTATCGGCGTAGGCGCGGGTAACACTCCAGTCGTTATCGATGAAACTGCTGATATCAAACGTGCAGTTGCATCTGTACTGATGTCTAAAACCTTCGACAACGGCGTAATCTGTGCTTCTGAACAATCTGTTGTTGTAGTTGACTCTGTTTATGACGCGGTACGTGAGCGTTTCGCTACCCACGGCGGTTACATACTGCAGGGCAAAGAGCTGAAAGCAGTTCAGGACGTTATCCTGAAAAACGGCGCACTGAACGCAGCTATCGTTGGTCAGCCAGCCTATAAAATTGCTGAACTGGCAGGCTTCTCTGTACCAGAAAATACCAAGATTCTGATCGGTGAAGTGACCGTTGTTGATGAAAGCGAACCGTTCGCACATGAAAAACTGTCCCCGACTCTGGCAATGTACCGTGCTAAAGATTTCGAAGACGCGGTAGAAAAAGCAGAGAAACTGGTTGCTATGGGCGGCATCGGTCATACCTCTTGCCTGTACACTGACCAGGATAACCAACCGGCTCGCGTTGCCTACTTCGGTCAGAAAATGAAAACGGCCCGTATTCTGATCAACACCCCGGCGTCTCAGGGTGGTATCGGTGACCTGTATAACTTCAAACTCGCACCTTCCCTGACTCTGGGTTGTGGTTCCTGGGGTGGTAACTCCATCTCTGAAAACGTTGGTCCGAAACACCTGATCAACAAGAAAACCGTTGCTAAGCGAGCTGAAAACATGTTGTGGCACAAACTTCCGAAATCTATCTACTTCCGCCGTGGCTCTCTGCCAATCGCGCTGGATGAAGTGATTACTGATGGCCACAAACGTGCGCTCATCGTGACTGACCGCTTCCTGTTCAACAATGGTTATGCTGATCAGATCACTTCCGTACTGAAAGCAGCAGGCGTTGAAACTGAAGTCTTCTTCGAAGTAGAAGCTGACCCGACCCTGAGCATCGTTCGTAAAGGTGCAGAACTGGCAAACTCCTTCAAACCAGACGTGATTATCGCGCTGGGTGGTGGTTCCCCGATGGACGCCGCGAAGATCATGTGGGTCATGTACGAACATCCGGAAACTCACTTCGAAGAACTGGCGCTGCGCTTTATGGATATCCGTAAACGTATCTACAAGTTCCCGAAAATGGGCGTGAAAGCGAAAATGATCGCTGTCACCACCACTTCTGGTACAGGTTCTGAAGTCACTCCGTTTGCGGTTGTAACTGACGACGCTACTGGTCAGAAATATCCGCTGGCAGACTATGCGCTGACCCCGGATATGGCGATTGTCGATGCCAACCTGGTTATGGACATGCCGAAGTCCCTGTGTGCTTTCGGTGGTCTGGACGCAGTAACTCACGCCATGGAAGCTTATGTTTCTGTACTGGCATCTGAGTTCTCTGATGGTCAGGCACTGCAGGCACTGAAACTGCTGAAAGAATATCTGCCAGCGTCCTACCACGAAGGATCTAAAAATCCGGTAGCGCGTGAACGTGTTCACAGTGCAGCAACTATCGCGGGTATCGCGTTTGCGAACGCCTTCTTGGGTGTATGTCACTCAATGGCGCACAAACTGGGTTCCCAGTTCCATATTCCACACGGTCTGGCAAACGCCCTGCTGATTTGTAACGTTATTCGCTACAACGCGAATGACAACCCGACCAAGCAGACTGCATTCAGCCAGTATGACCGTCCGCAGGCTCGCCGTCGTTATGCTGAAATTGCTGACCACCTGGGTCTGAGCGCACCGGGCGACCGTACTGCTGCTAAGATCGAGAAACTGCTGGCATGGCTGGAAACGCTGAAAGCTGAACTGGGTATTCCGAAATCTATCCGTGAAGCTGGCGTTCAGGAAGCAGACTTCCTGGCGAATGTGGATAAACTGTCTGAAGATGCATTCGATGACCAGTGCACCGGCGCTAACCCGCGTTACCCACTGATCTCCGAGCTGAAACAGATTCTGCTGGATACCTACTACGGTCGTGATTATGTAGAAGGTGAAACTGCAGCGAAAAAAGAAGCCGCTCCGGCTAAAGCTGAGAAAAAAGCGAAGAAATCCGCTTAATAAGTAGCGCTGTCTGGCAACATAAACGGTCCCTTCTGGGGCCGTTTTTTTGTTTTACCCAAAGCAACTTTCCCATAAACCGACAGCATTTGCCTTCATCATATTTACGGCGATGTATAACGCCTACACACAGCGATATTGTACTTTACAGGTCACAAGTCAACGTCACTGTAAAAGCGATCTGTGAGGGGTATAGTGGCGTTAAAGAACTGTCGAGAAGGGTATATACACCGGATGAAGTGCGTAAAATGAACTGACAGGATAAAAGCGCCCTGCTCACCCTGTCAGTAAAGAAATTCTTATTAATCGTGGCGATGCCTTTCCTGAATAGCCGTTAATGAGCCGACTTCTAACGCCTCTTTATAGTGTTTGCGGCATACAGAAACGTAGCGTTCATTACCACCAATAACCACCTGCTCACCTTCGTTATAAGGTCTGCCTGCTTGATCAAGACGCAGCACCATGCTTGCTTTACGGCCACAAAAACAGATGGTTTTTAATTCAACCAGTTTGTCGGACCATGCCAGTAAGTATTGGCTGCCAATAAATAATTCACCTCGAAAATCGGTACGTAAACCATAACAAAGTACGGGTATATCGAGTTGATCTACAACCTCCGATAATTCATGTACTTGTTGTCTGGTTAAAAACTGGCATTCATCAACCAGTACGCAATGAATTGCCTGCTGTTCATGTTCCGCACGAATCTCATCAAATAATGATGAATTTTGGTTAAATAATTTTGCAGGCGATGACAAACCTATACGCGAGCTGACTTTCCCGGCACCAAAGCGATCATCAATTTCTGCCGTATATACGACAGTGCGCATGCCGCGTTCCTGGTAATTGTATGAAGATTGCAACAATGCTGTAGACTTACCCGCATTCATTGCGGAATAGTAGAAATATAGCTGTGCCATCAGCCACAGGCCCTCAATGATATGAATTAAAGTTGGCTGGAGTTTATCATAATTCGTCAGTTTTTCAGCTCAACAGTATGCATAGAAGTGGTATATGCGTTCTCCCTTACGAAGCCTTGCATAATCCTTCTGAGCTATCATTACAACTGCCTCGCTTGTTATAAGCGGGTAAATGACTGCTGGTAACTATTCACAATCTTTAACCTGTTGCGCAAGTAATAGCCCTCTGTTGACCTCCTGGAGATAGTGCAATACTAAGTCCCTGCTCTTATTGCGACTGTTCTACTTTTCATCATTCGCTTAATAGGGAATTCTCGTAAACACGACTAATACAGAAGACTGAAAGGTCGTCAGCCTACGATAATCTCCCCATAAAATGTGACATGAATCAGGAAGTTTTAACCTCACGTGCTGCGAAATCATCGGCGCAAATAGGGCTATATGCCGCGTCTTTTCTGGCTAATTTTATGAAAAGATATTTATTGGCGGCACAAAATAAAGAACAATTTTGAATTCCTTACATTCCTGGCTATTGCACAACTGAATTTAAGGCTCTATTATTACCTCAACAAACCACCCCAATATAAGTTTGAGATTACTACAATGAGCGAAGCACTTAAAATTCTGAACAACATCCGTACTCTTCGTGCGCAGGCAAGAGAATGTACACTTGAAACGCTGGAAGAAATGCTGGAAAAATTAGAAGTTGTTGTTAACGAACGTCGCGAAGAAGAAAGCGCGGCTGCTGCTGAAGTTGAAGAGCGCACTCGTAAACTGCAACAATATCGCGAAATGCTGATCGCTGACGGTATTGACCCGAACGAACTGCTGAATAGCCTTGCTGCCGTTAAATCTGGCACCAAAGCTAAACGCGCTCAGCGTCCGGCAAAATACAGCTACGTTGACGAAAACGGCGAAACTAAAACCTGGACTGGCCAGGGTCGTACTCCAGCTGTAATCAAAAAAGCAATGGATGAGCAAGGTAAATCCCTCGACGATTTCCTGATCAAGCAATAATCTTTTGTAGATGACACTTGCTTAAAATCCCGCCATTGGCGGGATTTTTTATTGTCCGGTTTAAGACAATTTAATAAGAATAAGCTATAAAAAAACGGCGTCGATTGCTCAACGCCGTTTCGTGGATAACACCGATACGGAAGTTACTTCTTAATGCCCATCTCTTCTTCAAGCCAGGCTTTAAATTCCGTGCCAAGGGTGTTATGACGAATACCGTATTCAACGAAGGCCTGCATGTAACCTAATTTATTACCGCAGTCATGGCTCTTCCCTTTCATATGATAGGCTTCCACCGTTTCTTTTTCGATCAGCATATCAATTGCGTCGGTGAGCTGAATTTCATCACCAGCACCCGGAGGGGTTTTTGCCAGCAACGGCCAAATATCCGCGCTAAGAACGTAACGACCCACAATAGCGAGATTAGACGGCGCAACATCCGCTTTTGGTTTTTCAACCACGCCAACCATCGGTACGCTTTCACCCGGCGCTAATTCAACGCCTTTGCAATCCACAACGCCATATGCGGTCACATCAGCAACCGGTTCAACCATGATCTGGCTATGACCCGTTTCATCAAAGCGGCGGATCATCTCTGCCAGGTTATCCTGTGACAAATCGGATTCATATTCATCCAGAATAACGTCAGGCAAAATAACAGCCACAGGTTCATCACCCACTACCGGGTGAGCACACAATACCGCGTGTCCCAGGCCTTTCGCCAGCCCCTGACGAACTTGCATAATAGTCACGTGCGGCGGACAAATAGACTGCACTTCATCAAGAAGTTGACGTTTTACACGTTTTTCCAGCATTGCTTCCAGTTCAAAACTGGTATCAAAGTGGTTTTCAATAGAGTTTTTAGATGAGTGAGTAACCAGCACAATTTCAGTAATGCCAGCCGCAATACATTCATTCACGACGTATTGAATTAATGGCTTATCGACAAGTGGCAGCATCTCTTTCGGGATGGCTTTCGTCGCCGGCAACATCCTGGTTCCTAATCCCGCAACGGGGATAACGGCTTTTTTGACTTTCGTATTAATGGCAGCCATTTAAATTCTCCTGGACTGTTCGTGTTTTGAACGTGTTCATATTTCTGTATCGCATCCCAGTATATCAGCACCCCGAAGGGGCTAAGTTCTGAAAAGGAGGCGAGTTAGCATAATTAAGACAATTACTTATACGAATGGCGACGATAGTACCACCAGCCGACATTAGCAGGTAATGCAAATTTAGCCCGCGTTATCGTTTGCTCATTCTGCAGACAACATCAAGCGAAGCCGACCACCGGTTCCCCATATTTGGCATTGCCAGGCATCGCATCGCTGGCTCAATTGATTCAAATAAGCGTTACCTAAAGTGCCTAACGGAACACCATTACTGATTTGCACCTGGTGTTCGCCAGTATTTAACGTCGCATTCAGACCCGCAGAAACCAGAATGAGATTTTTCAGTTCGCGATGATAATAGCCAACTAATAGCGGAAACTGCCCCGGCAGATTGGCCTGACGGAGTAAATGGTTTACCTGCTTCAATAACGCGCCCAACTCTGGCAACCGTTGATTTTGATGTGCAAGCTGTTCCTGTAATAATCCGTTAAACAATGCGCGTAATAACAAGGCAGCAAGTACGCCATTATGTCCAGCTCTGGTGACATCAAGGCAATAAAATGCAAGATCGTTTTCCGAAAGTGCGGCAATATCAAGCACCAGGCCGGGTTTGTCCGCGGCAACCAATTGACGATAATTAACCCGGCAATGGGAAATCACCTGCTGAACCGGCGGTTGCAATTCCTGTAATAATTTCGCCGCTGCGGCAGGGTTATCAACCATTGCATCCCAGTCGCGAAAAAGCCTCTCCTCTTCCTCAACGCGGGAATTAAACATGCTGGGATAGAGACAGGCAAAAACCATCTCGCGCAAGCGATTCAGATCTTTAACTGGTTTCAGCAAAACATCTTCAACGCCCAGACGTAACGCTTTGGCAATATCTGCCATATTTTCAGTGGCAGATATCACCAGAACCGGTGTCTGGTCACCTCTGTTGCGTATATGTTCCAGCAGTTTAAGCCCGTTCATTCGTGGCATCGCGATATCACATATCATCAGGTCTGGAGTGAAACCTCCCAGCAACTCAAGGGCATCCACCCCATCAGCCGCCAGTACCGTTGTCGCTCCCAATGAGGAAAACCACGAATCCAGAAGCGAGCGAAATACCTGCTCATCTTCAACAATGAGAATCTGTTTTCCGACCAATGGCTGCGTCATGTTCTCTCCCCTGACTGGCTTTACTCAATAGTGGCATGCTATTGCCACCTGCGCCTGTCAGAATTAACTTAAGTGTAGATAAAAATTCTGGTCAAATGTTGGTGCGTACCAACGGCAAAAGTTCGTCCATTTTCTTTTCCACTGCCAGCTGCCCAGCCGCAATGGCAGCGTGCGCGCGATGGAAATCAAGCGTAGATATTTGCGGGCAAACAGGTTGAATCAGAATATCGGGCGGATCACCTGCCATGCGGTTCCTTTTAAGGCGGTTCTCCAGCACCTGGATAGAAGTGGTCATAATCTCTGTTGCCGTTGGCGCTGTCACCGCCCGACGTGTCGTTATGCTGCCCAACCTTTCTTTCAGACGCGCATGCCACGGCAGAGAATCACCATTCTCGCTATTTTCTTCACTGACATTAAAGGAGAGCAGATCTTGTTGCATCAAATGAGCATCGTGCTGCAGGTCGACCGCTATCACAATATCAGCACCCAATGCACGCGTGAGCGAAATAGGAATTGGGTTAACTACTGCCCCATCAACCAGCCAGTAGCCGTTATGCGCAACGGGTGCCATTAGTCCTGGAATACTGCATGATGCACGAATAGCAAGATGGAGATCGCCTTCAGTAAACCATAATTCGCGCCCAGTACTTAAATTGGTGGCAACAGCCGCGAAGCGACGGGAACAATTTTCGATCTCTGTTTCCGGCATTATTTCGCGATATTGATTGAAGACACGCTCGCCGCGCAGTAACCCACCGCGCTGCCAGGAGAGATCCATCAGGCGTAAAACATCCCAATAACTGAAAGAGGTTACCCAATCTTCCAGCGCAGATAATCGATCGCATGCATAGGCCGCGCCCACCAGCGAACCAATTGAGCATCCTGCAACGATATCAATTTCAATACCCACTTTTTTTAGCGCATTAATAACGCCAATATGCGACCAACCTCTCGCCGCGCCAGATCCCAGCGCCAGCCCTATTTTTATCTTTCTCATTATTCCCGCAAGATTCCCCTGGAATGCAATCGTAGCAACATCGCTACTGCTCGGTTAACATAGTGCTACTCAGGCGGTTAATACGCCGTTATTGTTTCCAGGGAGATTATTTGTGTCTCAGCTTTGTCCCTGTGGTAGTGCTGTCGAGTATAGCCTATGTTGCCACCCTTATGTGTCTGGTGAAAAGGTTGCACCTGATCCAGAACATCTCATGCGTTCGCGTTACTGCGCTTTTGTGATGCAAGACGCAGATTATTTAATAAAGACCTGGCATCCATCTTGTGGAGCGGCGGCGTTACGTGCCGAATTGATTGCCGGATTTGCGCATACTGAATGGTTGGGATTGACCGTATTTGAACATTGTTGGCAGGACGGCGACAATATCGGATTTGTCAGTTTTGTTGCTCGATTTACCGAAGGTGGCAAAACAGGTGCAATAATTGAACGTTCGCGATTTTTGAAAGAAAACGGTCAATGGTACTATATTGACGGTACACGTCCGCAGTTTGGCCGCAACGATCCCTGCCCTTGTGGTTCAGGTAAAAAATTTAAAAAGTGCTGCGGCCAATAATGGTTGACGGTACGGTTAAGCAAACACTCTCAACAAGGTTTTTCCAGCAATGCATTCACTCCAACGTAAAGTTCTGCGTACTATTTGTCCGGACCAAAAAGGTCTGATCGCCCGTATTACTAATATTTGCTACAAGCACGAGTTAAATATCGTGCAGAACAATGAATTTGTTGATCACCGTACCGGGCGCTTTTTTATGCGCACGGAACTGGAAGGAATTTTTAATGATTCCACCCTGCTGGCGGATCTCGACAGCGCATTGCCAGAAGGCTCCGTACGTGAGCTGAATCCTGCCGGTCGTCGCCGGATAGTGATTCTGGTCACTAAAGAGGCGCATTGCCTTGGCGATTTGTTGATGAAAGCCAATTACGGCGGCCTGGATGTCGAAATCGCGGCAGTTATTGGTAACCACGATACTTTACGTTCTCTGGTTGAGCGTTTTGATATTCCGTTTGAGCTGGTAAGTCATGAAGGATTAAGTCGCAACGAGCACGATCAAAAGATGGCGGATGCCATTGATGCTTATCAGCCTGACTACGTGGTGCTGGCGAAGTATATGCGGGTATTAACGCCAGAGTTCGTAGCACGCTTCCCGAATAAAATTATCAATATTCACCATTCATTCCTGCCAGCGTTTATCGGTGCACGTCCCTATCACCAGGCCTATGAGCGTGGCGTGAAGATTATTGGTGCAACCGCTCACTATGTGAATGACAATCTGGATGAAGGCCCAATCATCATGCAGGACGTTATTCATGTCGATCATACATACACGGCTGAAGATATGATGCGTGCAGGTCGTGATGTCGAGAAAAACGTCTTAAGCCGCGCGCTTTACAAAGTGCTGGCGCAGCGTGTATTTGTTTACGGTAACCGGACGATTATTCTTTAATCGCCAGCAAAATAGAACTGGTTGCCTTTAATCCGTTACGGATGAAAATTACGCAACCAGTTCATTTTTCTCAACGTAACCCTTTACAGCGGCGTGTCATTTGATATGATGCGCCCCGCTTCCCCACAAGGGAGCAGGCCAGTAAAAAGCATTACCCCGTGGTGGGGTTCCCGAGCGGCCAAAGGGAGCAGACTGTAAATCTGCCGTCATCGACTTCGAAGGTTCGAATCCTTCCCCCACCACCATCACTTTCAAAAACCCCTGTATTCTCCAACGAATCCGTAACTGAATATTCTGCCCATGCGGGGAAGGATGAGAAGCTTCGACTAAGGTTCGACTCGAGCGCCAGCGAGAGAGCGTTGCCGCAGGCAACGACCCGTAGGGCGAAGCGCGCAGCGCTGAGTAATCCTTCCCCCACCACCATCACTTTCAAAAGTTCCTGAAATCCCCAACAAATCCACAATTAAATATTCTGCCCATGCGGGGAAGGATGAGAAACTTCGACCAAGGTTCGCCCCGAGCGCCAGCGAGAGAGCGTTGCCGCAGGCAACGACCCGTAGGGCGAAGCGCGCAGCGCTGAGTAATCCTTCCCCCACCACCATCACTTTCAAAAGTTCCTGAAATCCCCAACAAATCCACAATTAAATATTCTGCCCATGCGGGGAAGGATGAGAAACTTCGACCAAGGTTCGCCCCGAGCGCCAGCGAGAGAGCGTTGCCACAGGCAACGACCCGTAGGGCGAAGCGCGCAGCGCTGAGTAATCCTTCCCCACCACCATCACACCCTTAAATACTCAAAACCTGTTACTTCAAGCTAATTTGCCCCGTGGCACCGCGTTTACCGGACCTACAATATCCTCCCCTGTAGGTCAGATAAGCGAATCACTCCGCAGCGTACCCATAAAAAAACCCCGCCGAAGCAGGGTCTGTGTGAACTAAAATTCACTTAGTGGCGAGCGCGCACCAGCTGATACTTACGTGTCAGATACTCCACCGGTACGCTCCAGATGTGCACCAGACGCGAGAACGGGAACAGCAGGAATAACGTCATCCCCAGCACCAGGTGCAGACGGAAGATAAACGCCACACCATCAAGATGTTGAGAAGCGCCACCATGGAAGGTCACCACCGACTGCGCCCAGCCAACCAGTTTCATCATCTCGCTACCGTCCATATGCTGGGCGGAGAATGGAATGGTCAGCAGGCCCAGTGCGCACTGGATAACCAGCAGCGACAGGATCAGGATGTCCGCTCCGGTAGTCGTTGCACGCACGCGCGGGCTGAACAGGCGGCGTTTTAGCAACAGCACGCCGCCAATCAGACACAGCACGCCGCTGGCACCACCAGCAATCATCGCCATTTTCTGTTTAACTTCAATTGGCAACCACGCTTCATACATCCAGTGCGGCGTCAGCATACCGAAGAAGTGGCCGACAAAAATCCCCAGAATACCGATATGGAACAGGTTCGACGCCAGGTTCATCCCTTTGCGATCCAGCATCTGGCTGGATGCCGCGCGCCAGGTGTACTGCCCGTAGTCATAGCGCAGCCAGCTACCAATCAGGAAGACGGCCCCGGCTATGTACGGGTAGATATCAAAGAAGAACATATTCAGGAATTGCATTAGTGCTGTCCTCCGGTGGTGATATTCAGATATTGCGGCGCGACGGCACCGGCAAAGCGACGCTGATGAGCAGTGATTGCTGAATCACCGCAACCTTTGTCAGCAAAGAACTTAACCTGCTCTTCTTCCCAGACAGCATCCAGCGCCTGTGGCGTATCGTCGCGCGCTTCGTCGGCAATTTTTTCCGCCACTTTGTCGCTGTCGATAGCGGTATTCGCCAGTTTCAGCAGCAGATCAAACAGCACGGCATAACGGCTTTCACGCTGTTGCAGACGTGCGCTCAGCAACGCCAGGATCGGCGCGATGTCTTTCAAACCTTCCACGGCTTCGCTTTGCGGCAACTGCGCCAGGTACTCCAGATACAGCGGCAGATGATCCGGTAATTCGCGGCTGTTCAATTGCAAACCGTGCTGCTCATACTGTGCCAACAAGTCAACCATTGCCTGGCCGCGATCGCGGGATTCACCGTGAACATGCTCAAACAGCAGCAACGACGTGGCGCGACCACGGTCGAACAGTTCGCTGTACTGGGCCTGAGCATCCAGCGGATCCAGCGCTGTTAAATCGCGCAGGAAAATGCCCAGCGCATGGGCATCCTCTTTCGACAGATTTTCCGACGCAGCAATCGCCTCAAACATCTCTTGTTGATGCTGCCATAAGGCAGCATCCGGATATTCAAGGAGACGCGATACAATCACAAGTTCGATCATGGGTGCGGCTCCGTTTTACTGGTCACGTCGATGGCATCGATACGGCGGCTGTTGAACAGATTGAATTTGGTATCTGAACCGTGGCAGCCGTCACCAAAGGTAAAGCCGCAGCCATTTTTCTCCGGGAAGGCTTCCCGCGCCAGTTCACGATGACTGCTCGGCACCACAAAGCGATCTTCATAGTTGGCAATCGCCAGATAACGGTACATCTCCTGTGCCTGAGCTTCGGTCAGACCGACCTCTTCCAGCGCACGGGTATCAACTTTACCGTCAACGGTTTCAGCACGTTTGTAATGACGCATCGCCAGCATACGTTTCAGCGCGCGCAGTACCGGTTTGGTATCACCGGCGGTCAGCAGATTCGCCAGATACTGTACCGGGATACGCAGGCTTTCGACGTCTGGCAAAATACCGTTGCTGCCCAGCTCGCCCGCATCTGCCGCAGACTGAATCGGCGACAGAGGTGGCACATACCAGACCATCGGCAACGTGCGATATTCCGGATGCAGCGGCAGCGCCAGTTTCCATTCCATCGCCATTTTATAAACCGGCGACTGCTGTGCGGCTTCAATAACGCTCAGCGGAATACCGTCTTTAATCGCCTGCTCGATGACTTTCGGATCATTCGGATCGAGGAACACGTCCAGCTGACGCTGGTAGAGATCTTTCTCGTTCTCGGTGCTGGCTGCTCGTTCAATCGCGTCGGCATCGTACAGCAGCACGCCAAGATAACGGATACGACCGACACAGGTTTCAGAGCACACCGTCGGCTGACCGGCTTCAATACGCGGATAGCAGAAGATGCACTTCTCAGACTTACCGCTCTTCCAGTTGAAGTAGATTTTTTTGTACGGGCATCCGGTGATGCACATACGCCAGCCGCGGCATTTGTCCTGGTCGATCAGGACGATGCCATCTTCTTCACGCTTGTAAATCGCACCGCTCGGGCAGGTCGCCACACATGCCGGGTTCAGGCAGTGTTCGCACAGGCGTGGCAAATACATCATGAAGGTGTTTTCGAACTGGCTATACATCGCCTTCTGGATGTTGTCGAAGTTCTTGTCTTTCGCCAGTTTGTCAAACTCGCCGCCCAGGTCATCTTCCCAGTTCGGTCCTTTTTCGATTTTCGCCATCCGTTCGCCGGTAATCAGCGAACGTGGACGGGCAATCGGCTGCGATTTGCTGCCTTCCGGCGCGGTATGCAGGTTCTGATAGTCAAAATCGAACGGCTCGTAATAATCGTCGATCCCCGGCAGATGCGGGTTAGCGAAGATTTTACCCAGCAGCATGGCGCGGTTACCCATGCGCGGTTGCAGTTTGCCGTTGATTTTACGGATCCAGCCGCCTTTGTATTTCTCCTGGTTTTCCCAGTCTGTCGGGAAGCCCTGGCCCGGCTTGGTTTCCACGTTGTTGAACCACGCGTATTCCACGCCTTCACGGCTGGTCCAGACGTTTTTACAGGTCACTGAACAGGTGTGGCAACCGATGCACTTATCCAGATTCAGCACCATGCCGACTTGTGAACGAATTTTCATTTTACGCTCTCCTGTACCTGGTCATTGCCTTCGCCATCTAACCAGTCAATGTTCTTCATCTTACGCACTACAACAAATTCATCGCGGTTAGAACCTACAGTGCCGTAGTAGTTAAAGCCGTATGCCAGATGGGCATAGCCGCCGATCATATGCGTCGGTTTCGGCGTGATACGGGTGACCGAGTTATGAATACCGCCGCGCTGACTGGTGATTTCTGAACCAGGCAGGTTAACGATACGTTCCTGCGCGTGGTACATCATGGTCATCCCTGCCGGAACACGCTGGCTGACAACCGCACGGGCAGTCAGTGCACCGTTGCTGTTGAAGACTTCAATCCAGTCGTTATCGGCGATACCCAGCTCTTTGGCATCGGCTTCACTCAACCAGACTACCGGACCACCGCGACCTAAAGTCAGCATCAGCAGGTTGTCGCTGTAGGTGGAGTGGATACCCCATTTCTGGTGCGGTGTCAGGAAGTTGAGCGCTTTTTCCGGATTACCGTTAGATTTCTGACCCATCACTTCTTTCACCGAACGGGTGTCGATCGGCGGACGATAAACCAGCAGGCTTTCACCGAAATCACGCATCCACTGATGATCCTGATACAGCTGCTGACGGCCAGAGAGCGTACGCCACGGGATCAGCTCGTGAACGTTGGTGTAACCGGCGTTGTAAGAAACATGTTCATCTTCAAGGCCAGACCAGGTCGGGCTGGAGATGATTTTGCGCGGCTGCGCCTGAATGTCACGAAAGCGGATCTTCTCGTCTTCTTTATTCAGCGCCAGATGCGTATGGTCACGACCGGTAAACTCACTCAGGGCAGCCCAGGCTTTCACGGCTACCTGACCATTGGTTTCCGGTGCCAGCGTCAGGATCATCTCTGCCGCATCAATTGCGGTGTTCAGCATCGGCTGGCCTTTTGCCGGACCTTCCGCTTTGGTGTAGTTGAGCTTACGCAGCAGATCCATCTCGCTCTGGGTGTTCCAGGCAATCCCTTTACCGCCGTTACCGATTTTCTCCATCAGCGGACCGATAGAGGTAAAGCGTTCGTAAGTTGCCGGATAATCGCGCTCTACGACCATAATGTGCGGTGCAGTTTTACCTGGGATCAGGTCGCATTCGCCTTTTTTCCAGTCTTTCACATCCAGCGGCTGCGCCAGTTCAGCGGCAGAGTCGTGCTGGATCGGCAGCGTAACGATGTCGGTTTCTTTGCCCAGATGACCAACGCACACTTCGGAGAATTTCTTCGCGATGGCTTTGTAGATTTCCCAGTCGCTTTTCGCTTCCCAGGCCGGATCGACCGCCGCAGACAGCGGGTGAATAAACGGATGCATATCCGAAGTATTCATGTCGTCTTTTTCGTACCAGGTCGCCGTCGGCAAAATGATGTCGGAATAGAGACAGGTGCTCGACAGACGGAAGTCCAGCGTCACCACCAGATCCAGCTTGCCTTCCAGGCCGTTGTCCTGCCAGTCCACTTCTTCCGGCTTCACGCCGCCCTGCTGACCCAGGTCTTTACCCTGGATACCGTGCTCCGTCCCCAGCAGGTACTTGAGCATAAACTCATGACCTTTACCGGAAGAACCGAGCAGGTTAGAACGCCAGATGAACAGGTTACGCGGGTGGTTTTTACCGTTTTCTGGTTGTTCTGCCGCAAAACGGATAGAACCCTCTTTCAGGGATTTCACGGTGTAATCCACCGGATTCATGCCCGCTTTTTCCGCTTCGCGAGCGATAGTTAGCGGGTTAGTGCCTAACTGCGGCGCAGACGGCAGCCAGCCCATACGTTCTGCACGGACGTTAAAGTCGATCAGATGTCCGGTATAACGGGATTTATCCGCCATCGGCGACAACAACTCTTCTGCGGTCACGGTTTCATAACGCCACTGGCTGGAGTGGTTATAGAAATAAGAGGTGCTGTTCATGTGACGCGCCGGACGCTGCCAGTCAAGAGCAAACGCCAGCGGCTGCCAGCCGGTTTGCGGACGCAGTTTTTCCTGACCTACATAGTGCGCCCAGCCGCCACCGCTCTGACCTACACAGCCGCAGAAAATCAGCATGTTGATCAGACCACGATAGTTCATATCGAGGTGATACCAGTGGTTCAGCCCCGCACCGACGATAATCATCGAACGACCGTGCGTCTTGTCAGCGTTATCGGCAAATTCACGGGCGATGCGAATAATCTGGCTGCGAGAAACGCCGGTAATCTGCTCGGCCCACGCAGGGGTGTAAGCTTTCACATCGTCATAGCTGGTTGCACAGTTAACGTCGTTCAGGCCACGTTCCAGACCATAGTTTGCCAGCGTCAGATCATAAACGGTGGTCACCAGTGCGGTGCTGCCATCAGCCAGTTGCAAGCGTTTCACCGGCAGCTTGTGCAGCAGCACGTTTTCCAGTTCCACTTTGTTGAAGTGTTCCGTGCCGTCGCCACCAAAGTATGGGAAGCCCACTTCAGCGATCTCATCCTGGCTACCCAGCAGGCTCAGTTGCAGCTCGGTTTCTTCGCCAGTTTTGCCGTCGCGCTGCTCCAGATTCCATTTGCCCTTCTCGCCCCAGCGGAAGCCAATAGAACCGTTCGGCGCAACCATTTCGCCATTGGTATTAAAGGCGACTGTTTTCCATTCCGGATTGTTTTCCTGGCCCAGCGCATCCACCAGATCAGCAGCGCGCAGCATACGACCCGCAGCGTAGTAACCGTCGCGCTCTTCCAGCATCACCAGCATTGGCATGTCGGTATAACGACGCACATAGTCGGTGAAATACTGGCTTGGGTTGTCGAGGTGGAATTCACGCAGCATCACGTGGCCCATCGCCAGCGCCATTGCTGCGTCGGTGCCCTGCTTCGGTGCCAGCCACAGATCGCACAGTTTGGCGATTTCAGCGTAGTCCGGCGTGACGGCAACGGTTTTGGTGCCTTTGTAGCGCACTTCAGTAAAGAAGTGAGCATCCGGGGTACGCGTCTGCGGCACGTTAGAGCCCCAGGCGATGATGTAGCTGGAGTTGTACCAGTCAGCGGATTCCGGTACGTCAGTCTGCTCACCCCAGGTTTGTGGAGATGCAGGAGGCAGGTCGCAGTACCAGTCGTAGAAGCTTAAGCAAGTACCGCCAATCAGCGAAAGATAGCGAGCACCCGATGCGTAAGAAACCATCGACATTGCCGGAATTGGCGAGAAGCCAGCGACGCGGTCCGGGCCGTAGTTTTTGATGGTGTAAACGTTAGAGGCGGCGATCAGTTCGTTCACTTCCTGCCAGGAAGAACGAACAAAACCACCACGTCCACGCGCTTGTTTAAAGCTTTTCGCTTTATCGGCGTCTTCAATGATAGAAGCCCATGCCTCAACCGGATCGCTATGCTGCGCCTTCGCTTCACGCCACATTTTCATCAGGCGTTTGCGCATCATCGGATATTTCAGACGGTTGGCGCTATAGAGATACCAGGAGTAGCTGGCACCGCGCGGGCAGCCGCGAGGTTCATGGTTTGGCAGATCCGGACGGGTACGCGGATAGTCAGTTTGCTGGGTTTCCCAAGTCACCAGACCGTTTTTAACGTAGATTTTCCAGCTGCAGGAGCCGGTGCAGTTTACCCCATGGGTAGAGCGGACGATTTTGTCATGCTGCCAACGCTGGCGATATCCATCCTCCCAGTCACGGTTGGTATTGAGAAGCTGGCCATGCCCATCGGCAAAGGTTTCGCCCTTCTGTTTGAAGTAGCGAAACCGGTCCAGGAATTTACTCATCGGTTTTCTCCTGTGGGAGCCTGTCGGCTCTCTGATAAATCGACATTGCTAATGTTTAAGGGCAAGGTAACGCTCTGAAACAGCGTGGGAATTGATAACGATCAAGAGTGATGGGGATGAAAAATAAAGTAAATTCCTAAGATACCCCTTTAGGATAATTAACAGTTACAGCATAAAAGACTGTAAATTAAGGCATTTTATACCTGTAGTTATTTAAACTATTAAGAATTTTATGCAGATGGGTATTAAGGAGTATTCCCCATGGGTAACATATTAATGGCTCTTAATGAAATCCGGCGAAATAAGCCATATAACATTAGTATGTTGTAACTAAATGATGCATAAAAAAAGCGCGACATCATGCCGCGCAAAGGATAATCAAATATTAAGATTTATTTTTTAGAATGCCGACCATATACCGCCCAGGTAATCACTACGCAGGCGATATAGAAAATCAAAAATACTTTCATTGCGCCGACTGGCGAACCCGTTAATGCCAGCGAGCTACCGAACGCTTTCGGGATAAAGAAGCCACCAATCGCGCCAATCGCAGAGATGAAACCCAGCGCAGCCGCCGTGTCGGTTGCCGCTTCACGCATCGCACGTTCGTCAGAACCCCCTTCTGCTTTCACGCGATCCATTGTCAGTTTACGGAAGATCACGGAAATCATCTGGAAAGTGGAACCACTACCCAGCCCAGCTGTCAGGAACAGCGCCAGGAAGACTGCGAAGAACGCCATGAAGCTTCCGCCCTGTCCGTCAGTCGGTAAGGTCAGGAACAGCAGGCCGCTGAAAATCGCCATCAGGATAAAGTTCACCAGTGTGACACGAGTTCCGCCCAGACGGTCAGATAATGCACCACCTGCAGAACGCGCCAGCGCACCAATAAACGGCCCGAAGAAAGCGTATTGCAGAATCTGAACATCCGGGAACTGCGTTTTTGACAGCATCGCAAAGCCCGCGGAGAAGCCGATGAAGGAGCCGAAGGTTGCCAGATACAGCAGGCTCATAATCCACAGATGACCCCGTTTGAGTACCGGCAACTGCTCCTTGATGGAGGCTTTCGAGGTAGCAAGATCGTTCATGCCAAACCACGCCGCAATTGTGAAGATGGCAAGGAACGGCACCCATACCCAGGACGCATTCGCCAGATACAGCTCAGTCCCATCCGGCTGTTTGACACCCTGGCTACCAAATACTGCGAAAATCGACAGTGATACCACCAGCGGAGCAACCAACTGCATGACGCTGACGCCCATGTTGCCCAGACCACCATTCAGACCCAGCGCGCCACCCTGCTTCTGTTTCGGAAAGAAGAAGCTGATGTTTGCCATACTGGATGCGAAGTTCGCGCCAGCAAAGCCGCACAGCAGAGAGATGATGATGAAGACGCTATAAGGCGTGGAGGTATCCTGCACGGCAAAACCCAGCCAGACGCAAGGAATAATCAGAATACCGGTGCTGAACGCTGTCCAGCGACGACCACCGAAGATAGGAACCATAAAGGAGTATGGAACACGTAACAACGCGCCAGAAACCGAAGGCAGCGCCGTCAACATAAATAGCTGATCGGTCGTAAAATTAAAACCGACTTTCGGTAAGTTCACCGCAACAGCACTGAATAACATCCATACGCAAAACGCCAGCAGCAGACAGGGAACGGAAATCCACAGGTTGCGGCTGGCAATACGTTGACCGCGTTTTTGCCAGAACGCAGGATCTTCCGGTCGCCAATCTGTAATGACAGCTCCAGTAGCCCTTTCGGGGGCGGATGAGTGACTCATAGACACCTCTGATACTCGTTTCGATGTCTGCCACCTTAGTGTCTGTAGCTAAAGGCAATTTGATGTAAATCAAACGATAAGATAACTTTATCTATCATTGATATTTATCATTACCCATAGTGAGTACAGTGATTTCATAAAAATTATGAGATTTTTCACGGTGCTGTAAAATCCCTACCCTTACCGATGTAAAGCGACTTACCACGCGGCAAATAAGGAGTAACTCTTTCCGGGTATGGGTATACTTCAGCCAATAGCCGAGAATACTGCCATTCCAGAATGTATCGTCACATTCATTAAGGTTATTGCTCATTTAAAGCCTGAAGGAAGAGGTTTGCATGCTTAAACGTTGTCTCTCTCCGCTCACCCTGGTTAATCAGGTTGCGCTTATTGTGTTGCTTTCTACTGCTATTGGACTGGCGGGGATGGCGGTTTCTGGCTGGCTGGTACAAGGCGTTCAGGGCAGCGCCCATGCGATCAACAAAGCGGGATCGCTGCGCATGCAAAGTTACCGTCTGTTGGCGGCAGTGCCATTAAGCGAGAAAGACAAGCCCTTAATTAAAGAGATGGAACAAACGGCATTTAGCGCCGAGTTAACCCGAGCAGCAGAACGAGACGGACAACTGGCGCAACTACAGGGTTTACAAGATTACTGGCGTAATGAACTGATCCCTGCGCTGCTGCGTGCACAAAACCGCAAAACGGTGTCAGCGGATGTCAGCCAGTTTGTTGCCGGGCTTGATCAACTGGTATCTGGTTTTGACCGCACCACGGAAATGCGCATTGAGACAGTGGTGCTGGTCCATCGGGTAATGGCGGTATTTATGGCACTTTTACTGGTGTTCACTATTATCTGGTTGCGGGCGCGACTGCTACAACCGTGGCGGCAGTTGTTGGCAATGGCGAGTGCCGTCAGCCATCGCGATTTTACCCAACGCGCGAACATCAGCGGGCGCAACGAAATGGCTATGCTTGGAACTGCGTTGAACAATATGTCTGCAGAACTGGCGGAAAGTTACGCCGTACTTGAGCAGCGGGTTCAGGAGAAAACCGCCGGGCTGGAACATAAAAATCAGATCCTCTCTTTTTTATGGCAGGCCAATCGCCGTTTGCATTCCCGCGCCCCGCTGTGTGAACGCCTGTCACCTGTACTCAACGGCTTACAGAATTTAACCCTGCTACGTGATATCGAACTGCGGGTGTATGACACTGATGATGAAGAGAATCATCAGGAGTTTACCTGCCAGCCAGATATGACCTGCGATGATAAAGGCTGTCAGCTCTGCCCGCGCGGTGTACTCCCCGTTGGCGATCGCGGCACAACCCTGAAGTGGCGGCTGGCTGACTCTCATACGCAGTACGGTATTTTGCTGGCAACCCTGCCGCAGGGGCGTCATCTTAGTCATGATCAACAACAACTGGTGGATACCCTGGTTGAACAACTCACCGCCACGCTTGCGCTGGATCGCCATCAGGAACGTCAGCAACAGTTGATCGTGATGGAAGAGCGTGCCACCATTGCGCGCGAACTGCATGATTCTATTGCCCAATCTCTCTCTTGCATGAAGATGCAGGTGAGTTGTTTACAGATGCAGGGCGATGCGCTGCCAGAAAGCAGCCGCGAACTGTTAAGTCAGATCCGTAACGAACTGAATGCATCCTGGGCGCAGTTGCGTGAATTGCTCACCACATTCCGCTTGCAGCTCACCGAGCCTGGATTACGTCCGGCGCTGGAGGCGAGTTGCGAAGAGTACAGCGCCAGGTTTGGCTTCCCGGTGAAGCTGGATTATCAATTGCCGCCTCGTCTGGTGCCTTCGCATCAGGCAATCCATCTGTTGCAAATTGCCCGTGAGGCATTAAGTAACGCCCTCAAACATTCGCAAGCGAGTGAGGTCGTGGTGACAGTGGCACAAAACGATAATCAGGTCAAACTGACCGTCCAGGATAACGGCTGCGGCGTGCCTGAAAATGCCATCCGCAGCAATCACTACGGCATGATAATAATGCGCGACCGTGCGCAAAGTTTACGGGGCGATTGCCGCGTCCGCCGTCGTGAATCAGGTGGCACCGAAGTGGTGGTCACCTTTATTCCCGAAAAAACTTTCACAGACGTCCAAGGAGATACCCATGAGTAATCAGGAACCGGCTACTATCCTGCTGATTGACGATCACCCGATGCTGCGAACTGGCGTAAAACAGCTTATCAGTATGGCACCAGATATCACCGTGGTTGGCGAAGCGAGTAATGGCGAACAGGGTATTGAACTGGCGGAGTCTCTTGATCCCGATTTGATCTTGTTAGATCTCAATATGCCCGGCATGAACGGTCTGGAAACGCTGGATAAACTGCGCGAAAAGTCCCTCTCCGGGCGCATTGTGGTATTCAGCGTCTCTAATCATGAAGAAGATGTGGTCACCGCACTGAAACGCGGCGCGGATGGCTATCTGTTAAAAGATATGGAACCGGAAGATCTGCTGAAAGCATTGCATCAGGCAGCTGCTGGCGAAATGGTATTAAGCGAAGCATTAACGCCTGTTCTGGCCGCCAGCTTGCGCGCTAACCGTGCCACTACTGAACGCGATGTTAACCAGTTAACCCCACGCGAGCGCGATATTCTCAAGCTGATTGCCCAGGGTTTGCCGAACAAGATGATTGCCCGCCGCCTGGACATCACCGAAAGCACAGTAAAAGTGCACGTCAAGCACATGCTGAAGAAAATGAAGCTCAAGTCTCGCGTGGAAGCAGCAGTATGGGTGCATCAGGAGCGCATTTTCTGATTACGGTTCCCAGCGCAGTTCGTCGTTTGACAATGCGTCGAACGGTTCGACAAGCGTTAGCGTGATCTCATTGGAGGAGACACGCTGCCCCTGGTTATCTTCCACCACCACCGACAATCGCCAGTGATTGCTCGCCCCTTCCCCGTTCTGCCAGTCAGGCATGATCAGCGTCCAGCCCTCCACGCTGCTGGCTTGTGCGCCCGGCGTCAAACTTAATATCTGCGTATCGCCCTGCCAAATCAGTTGCCGAATACCGTAACGACTGCGGATTTGTAATTTCAGCGGCACTGTTTCGCCAGGTTTTAGATCCCACGGAGGTGTCGCCAGAAACACCGTTAACGTTTTTCGCTGTCGGTACTCAAGAGTCGGTAGATTATTTCGCTGCGGATTGTCATAGCGACTACCACGTAACGACTGACTTTCGGCAACCTCGCCCGCAGAAAGTTGTTTTTTGAGCGGTACACCAAAGCGGTAGTTAAGATTCAGCCCGAGGTTATTTTGATTCTCGCCACTTTCACCCTGTTTATGCTGGGCCGTCACAGTGACTAAGGGCACAGGGGTGTAATTTAATCCCAGACTCAATGCGACGGGATTGTGATAACCCGTACCAGAGTTAAACAAATCAACACGATCACCAAAATACTGTTCTACGCTGACACTGGTATTGAGGTGTTGATAGAACGGCATGCGCATCCGGGCTGTCAGGTCGTACCCGCGCGCCATCCGTTGTTCCTGCGTGGCTGTCTGTTCATGCCATGCAGCAAACGGCTGATAAAAGTTTGCCGATAGTCGCAAATATTCGCCCCACGCTTCGGCACCAAAGCCCGCTCGCTGAAGATTTTCGTCCAGCAAGTTGTCATAAAAAGTGTTATAACCCACCAGCCAGTTGCCGCGCGCCCAGCGTTGCCCAACGCCCACATTGCTCACCAACCCATCATCCTGCTGAGTAAGAGCAAGCTGGCTCCAGGTGAGATAACGATCATTATCTTGTAACGGCACAAACCAGCTTCCACGACTGCCGGTGAAATGTCCTTCGTTATCCACTTTGACGTCAACACTGGCATTTCCCCACGGTGATAGCCAGGACTCTACGTGCTGATTAACCTGTTGACTAAGCGCGTCGCGGACTTTTCCCAATGCGAAAGCTTTTGCCTGCTCGCCAGTATCCAGCCCGTTATCATTCATACTGGTTACGCCGAAATCTTTCACAATTTCAGCAAAGTGTTTTTCCCCATCATGATTTTCAGGTGCCATGCCTAAATCCGGCAGACCATCATTGTTATTATCAAAGGGATTTGCCGCTTTTTGTTCGAAGGTAGATTGTGCGTTAGCTGTACCGCCTGCTATAAGCAAGAGTAAATAAAACGGGGTAATGCGAGAAACGAAACGGCTCAAAACGTCGGTAACTTCCAGTAAAAATGAACAACCATAGCCTTAAAGAATAACGATTACAGGCAATTTTTGTCGTATTTTCTCGCGCTTTCCGGAAAATCCTTAAAAATGTGACTGATTGGTCAGACGGTGCAGAAGCAGTAAGATAGAAGATCAGTGTCTAATTCCCTGAATACAGGAGTAAATAATGCAAAAAATCGTGATCGTTGCTAATGGCGCACCTTACGGGAGCGAATCCTTGTTTAACAGCTTACGGCTGGCCATTGCGCTACGAGAGCAGGAGAGCAACCTGGATCTGCGTCTGTTCCTGATGTCTGATGCGGTCACAGCCGGGTTGCGCGGGCAAAAACCAGGGGAAGGCTACAACATTCAGCAAATGCTGGAGATCCTTACCGCTCAGAATGTACCGGTGAAATTGTGCAAAACCTGTACCGACGGGCGCGGGATTAGTACACTTCCTCTGATTGATGGGGTGGAAATCGGTACTCTTGTGGAACTGGCGCAATGGACGCTGTCAGCCGATAAAGTGCTCACATTTTAATGTTTGAGGGGGCGTCTGACGCCCCACTATGAGGGAAGTTTACTCAGGCGAATCCCGGCCGTAACACACCATCCGGATAATTCTCCGCCAGCAGTGTTTTTACCGATACCAGCAAATCATTCAGCCCATCGTCCTGCATTCCCAGTTTGATAAGCTCCTGTTCCAGTGAAAACAGGTATTGTGCGTTGGTTCCCAGTGGACCGCTCGCCGCCGCAATCAACGGCGCGATGACCTGAGCGCGAGTGTCAGATTCATATTCTGGATGTCGCGGGTCCATAATAAACACAATGGCGTTTACTATGCGTCCATCATCAAGATCAAGCTGACACCAGGTTGGCAGATAACAGCCGGTAATCATCTCGCGCTTCCACAACAGGGTTAGTTCCTGCTCCAGCGTCTCTTCTGGCAATCGATAGGCGACGCCTGTGGTGCGTCCGCCCTCTTTCAGTGCAAGCATCCGTCCCGGCTGGTGCGCAGTCCCGCGCCCGGCGGTCAGGCGCAGGCAAAACGCGCGATGCCATCCAACCAGTGTACCGGTGCACGACTCGGTAAACTCCAGTGCTGGATTCCACATCAACGATCCATAACCGAAGATCCACACCGGTCCCTCATCAGGTCGACAAGCCAGCGTCGCCGCCAGCGAAGCCGCCCGTTGCTCTGCTGACCATAAGAGTGATTCTTCAATGGCACCAAATGCCGTTTTACAATCGGCATTCATCAAGAAATCACGCGTTATCACCTTACACCTCCGCCACTGCATACTTCCCTGCGACAACTTTTTGGTGTCTTCCGGACATTTCACTGCTCATTTTGAAACCATTAACGGGACAATATGCAATCCACGGACCACTTGCAAGGCAACAACGCACGAATAGCTTTAACTAAGCTACCGGTTTTACGATTTTTTATGCCATTTATCATCATCCCCTTTGGCATATTCATGCTTCACAGCAGCCCAGGCCACTTTATGCGCGGTTTCTTCGCGACTGGCGTCATCACGCCGATCTTCTTTATCTTTATATTGATCCCATGCGCTGTTGAACGCTTCTTTATAGATATCCTGAGCATGAGACGGTAGCACGTGCTTTACGCTTTCCGGCAGATCGCTTTTCGTTTTATACGGCATCGTTGACTCCTTTTACAAAGTTGAACATTAAGTGTGGTCAACAATATCCACTCTTGCCAAAACATAAGAATTTTCATGTCAGACTCTTCTTAAGAAACGCTAAAACAAACATTATCTAAACGCATTGCTTAATTTTTATGGCCCGATGAGTAAAAAATCGACAGCGGGGTAAAAATTCGTAAAATGTTACCGATATCCAGACACTTTCTGTTATTTTTCCTACCTATTTTTTACATTTTCGATAAATTCATCTGCAAAGGGATAACCATAATGTCAAATGCTCAAGAGGCGGTAAAAACCCGCCACAAGGAGACTTCGCTTATTTTCCCGGTTCTGGCGCTGGTAGTGCTGTTCCTGTGGGGAAGCAGCCAGACACTACCAGTGGTCATTGCCATCAACCTTCTTGCTCTTATTGGTATTTTAAGTAGCGCCTTTAGTGTTGTCCGTCATGCGGACGTATTAGCCCATCGCCTGGGAGAACCTTACGGTTCGCTTATTCTTAGCCTTTCAGTGGTTATTCTTGAAGTCAGTTTGATTTCAGCTCTAATGGCAACTGGCGACGCCGCGCCGACGCTAATGCGTGATACGCTCTATTCAATCATTATGATTGTTACCGGTGGACTGGTTGGCTTTTCATTATTGTTGGGCGGACGTAAGTTTGCTACCCAATATATGAATCTGTTTGGTATCAAGCAGTATTTAATTGCGCTGTTCCCCCTGGCGATAATCGTACTGGTATTTCCAATGGCTCTGCCTGCGGCGAATTTTTCAACCGGTCAGGCGTTACTGGTAGCATTAATTTCTGCGGCAATGTATGGCGTATTTTTGCTGATCCAGACCAAAACGCATCAAAGTTTATTTGTCTACGAGCACGAAGATGACAGTGATGATGACGACCCGCACCACGGTAAACCGTCTGCCCATAGCAGCCTGTGGCATGCTATCTGGTTGATTGTCCATCTGATTGCCGTTATTGCAGTCACCAAAATGAACGCCAGCCCGCTGGAGACATTGCTCGACAGCATGAATGCCCCTGTCGCCTTTACTGGCTTCCTGGTGGCTCTGTTGATTCTGTCGCCGGAAGGTTTAGGTGCGTTAAAAGCAGTGTTGAACAACCAGGTCCAGCGCGCGATGAATCTGTTCTTTGGTTCAGTGTTAGCAACCATTTCGCTTACCGTACCTGTCGTCACGCTAATTGCCTTTATGACGGGTAACGAATTGCACTTTGCACTTGGTGCGCCAGAAATGGTGGTGATGGTGGCCTCTTTAGTGCTGTGCCATATCTCCTTCTCCACCGGACGTACTAACGTGCTCAATGGCGCAGCGCATCTGGCACTGTTTGCCGCCTATTTGATGACGATATTTGCCTGACAGTTATATCTCCTCCGATGACAGAAATCGGGGGAGATAATATAAATTCCTGCTTATTGTATTTCTTCATACTACCTGAACAGGTCGTTAATCAGAATTGCGAGCCTGTACCACAACCTGCACGAAACCACTGCAACAGCTGTTGAAAAGCCGGAATGTACTCTTTATTGCAAACATTTCAGGGATGAAGTGAAGATGAATTGAGACGTAATATCCACACCAAGCCGGCGTTATCCGGTGAGGCGCAATGTTGCGGGGGCTTTATCCCTGGTGGCATTGGTTGCTGGAAAGAGAAAACCCCCGCACGTTGAGAGGTACAACCTGACAACAGAACGGGGGCTAATCTTGAAACCAGACACTTCAAGAATAGCCGCAAAATGTTGTCATTACAACAAGGCGGCTATATGACGCTCGCGCAGTTTGCCATGATTTTCTGGCACGACCTGGCGGCACCGATCCTGGCGGGGATTTTTACCGCAGTGATTGTCAGCTGGTGGCGTAACCGGAAGTAAGGTGAAAACGGGCTTCAGGCTGCCGTGATGGCAATATGCGCCCGAAACCGGCCGCAGGGGTAACAGCCTGCGGCCCTTTTTGTCTTTATCTCTTCTGCAAGTAAATATTGGCAACCCGAGCTGGAAGCATCATCCAGAGCACTCATGAAACGACTGTAACAGCTGTTGAAAAACCGGAATGCACTCTTCATTGCAAACATTTCAGGGATGAAGTGAAGATGAATTGAGACGTAGTATCCACACCAAGCCGGAGTTATCCGGTGAGGCGCAATGTTGCGGGGGCTCTATCCCTGGTGGCATTGGTTGCTGGAAAGAGAAAACCCCCGCACGTTGAGAGGTACAACCTGACAACAGAACGGGGGCTAATCTTGAAACCAGACACTTCAAGAATAGCCGCAAAATGTTGTCATTACAACAAGGCGGCTATATGACGCTCGCGCAGTTTGCCATGATTTTCTGGCACGACCTGGCAGCACCGATCCTGGCGGGAATTATTACCGCAGTGATTGTCAGCTGGTGGCGTAACCGGAAGTAAGGTGAAAACGGGCGTCAGGCTGCCGTGATGGCAATATGCGCCCGAAACCGGCCGCAGGGGTAACAGCCTACGGCCTTTTTTGTATCCGGCCCCATGAAAAAAGCCTTAACGCAGAACGCTAAGGCTTTAGTTTTCAGGCAAAAAAGATTACTTGCTGGTATCCAGTTCTTCGAAACCTTTCACCAGGTCATCAATCGCTTTCATCTGCTTGAGGAACGGTTCCAGTTTAGCCAGCGGCAGCGCGGATGGACCATCACATTTCGCATGTTCCGGATCCGGATGCGCTTCAATAAACAGCCCCGCCAGACCTACCGCCATACCGGCACGTGCCAGCTCAGCCACCTGAGCACGACGACCGCCGGAAGCTGCGCCAAACGGATCGCGGCATTGCAGTGCGTGGGTCACGTCGAAAATCACCGGTGAATTACCAGACACTTTCTTCATGATGCTGAAGCCCAGCATATCAACAACCAGGTTGTCATAGCCGAAGTTAGCACCGCGATCGCAAAGAATCACTTTTTCGTTGCCGCCTTCTTTGAATTTATCAACGATATTACCCATTTGGCCTGGGCTGACAAACTGCGGTTTCTTGACGTTAATTACCGCACCGGTTTTCGCCATTGCCTCCACCAGGTCAGTCTGGCGAGCAAGAAACGCCGGCAACTGAATCACATCCACAACATCAGCAACGGGCTGTGCCTGGCTTGGCTCGTGAACGTCAGTGATAATTTTTACGCCAAATGTCTGTTTCAGTTCCTGGAAGATTTTCATCCCTTCTTCCAGACCTGGTCCACGATAAGAGTGGATGGAGGAGCGGTTGGCTTTGTCAAAAGAGGCTTTGAACACGTAAGGGATACCCAGTTTCTGGGTCACGGTTACGTAGTGCTCGCAAATGCGCATCGCCAGATCGCGAGATTCCAGCACGTTCATACCGCCAAACAGCACGAACGGCAGATCATTTGCTACGTTGATGTCGCCAATGCTAACCACTTTTTGTTTCATAGGATCGCCTTAATCTTGAGTAAAATGTCGATTAATTAATGCAGCACAATATGTTTATGCGCGATGTTATTTATTTGCGCACGGATCATTTCGCTGATCGGGTCTTCCGGACACTGTTCAACGAAATAACTTAAATCGTTCAACGCAACGTGTTCGCAATCCAGTTGCGCATAAATCAACCCGCGATCGCGAATTTCATAGGGATCTTCCGGGTTAAATTGTAATAAAGCTTCGCTGGTACGTAATGCCAGCTCCATCTGATTTTCTTCCATCAACGAGGCTTTGAGTGTGTCCAGCAATTTGCGGATTACCTCAATGTTATCAGCTTCATCAAGATCTTCATAAAACAGTTCCGCTGACGGGCTGATATTTCCCTTTAACCAAACGTCCAGCATATGTTCGCTTAACGATTCACCGTTAAAAGGATTAATCAGCCAAATTTCGCCATCCGGACATTCAATGCGCAATATCAGCTGCGTAGGGAAAATCACCGGCAGCAGCGGCAAATCGAGACGATTTGCGACCCATAATAAAACGGCACCTAATGATACGGCACTGCCCTGTCGATTCTTTAACACCTGGTCCAGCCATAATGCATCGGAAAGACGATAAACGCCGCGTGAGGCTTTAAATCCCCAGTCGCCGTAAAACAGCGCGATCAGTTTTTCCAGCTGCTCTTCTAAAGGCAGAAGCTGGCTGATTTCTTCCTTCGCCAGAGTAACGAGACGCTCCAGTTCGTCGTAAACATCTTGCGAGGGAAAATCGCGGCGGATTGCTTCGCAAGCCAGGATCATGCCTTCGCACAATGGCGCTTTATTAAATTCGAAATCAGCTAACGATCTCATGACTTACCCCAGTAACGGTACTTTTGTGGTGGCGAGTTTAATGATGATGTACAGCACCACCAACGCCAGCGGGAAGGCAATAATGCGCGCCTGCTGACTGTGCATACGACGATAATCGAGTGCAATAAAACCCAAAACGATATAAATGATAACTCCAAACAGCTTTTCAGTCAGCCACTGTGCCTGCCCGGAAAATGGCAGGATGTGCGCTTTAGCCATCAACGCAATGCCGCTTAACAATAACACCGTATCGACAACCGGCGGCACAATGCGCGTCCAACGAGCAAATGCCTGTGGATGCTTCTGATAACGTAGCCAGAAACGTAAGGTTAATAGCCCTACAGAAAGCGCAATGCTAATGAGATGAACGCTAAGCAGTGTAGAAAAACTTGTCATTGATAATAGCGGCCGAGCGTTACGCGCTCGTTATCACCATAGTCCCGACAGGTTTCGACGTCATGATATCCCGCGTGGATAAATGCCTGTCGCACCGCTTCGCCCTGCTGCCAGCCATGTTCCAGAAGCAGAAAGCCGCCGGATACCAGCGCGTTACGCGACTGTTCGATGATATGCACGATGTCTGCCATTCCACTGTCTGCCGCAACCAGCGCAGTGAGCGGCTCAAAGCGGACATCGCCTTGTTGAAGATGTGGGTCCTGCTCGTCAATATACGGCGGATTACTGACAATCATCGCAAACTGCTGCCCGGCTAGCGCGCTAAACCAGTCGCTTTGCAGAATATGGATATTTTTGATCGCCAGATGCTGGGCATTACGTTGCGCCAGAGAGACAGCATCTGGCATACGATCTACAGCGGTAATTTCACAGTCCGGGCGCTCGCTAGCCAGCGCCAGCGCAATCGCCCCGGTACCCGTCCCGAGATCGAGAATACGGCAAGGCTGTTCAGGCAACCGCGCCAGTGCCTGCTCCACCAGACACTCCGTATCCGGGCGCGGAATTAAGGTCGCTGGCGAAACAAATAACGGCAGCGACCAGAATTCTCGCACCCCGGTTAAATGAGCAATAGGTTCACCATCGCGACGACGCGTCAGTAGCGCATCAAGTTGCTGACATTGTTCGTCAGTCAGCTGCGTTTCACCAAAGGCGAGAATAAAAGTACGCCCTTTGCCGGTAACATGCTCCAGCAGGATTTCAGCATCACGCCGCGGGCTTTCGCTCGCCTGAAGTTGGCTTATTGCTTCACGTAACCAGTGTTGATATTCCATTATTCCTGCTCGGACAACGCCGCCAGTTGGTCGGCCTGATGTTCCTGGATAATCGGTTCAATCAGCATATCCAGCTTACCTTCCATCACTTCATCCAGACGGTAGAGCGTCAGGTTTATGCGGTGATCGGTAACGCGCCCCTGCGGGAAATTGTAAGTACGGTTACGGTCGCTGCGATCGCCACTCCCCAGCAGGTTACGACGGGTAGACGCTTCGGCCTGTTGCCGTTTTGCCATTTCTGCAGCGTGGATGCGAGCACCAAGTACAGAAAGTGCTTTAGCTTTGTTTTTATGTTGTGAACGTTCGTCCTGACATTCAACAACAATCCCGGTCGGCAAGTGAGTAATACGAATTGCCGAATCGGTGGTGTTAACGTGCTGACCACCAGCTCCTGAAGAGCGGAAAGTATCAATGCGCAAATCTGCCGGGTTGATGTCCGGCAGTTCTGCGTCAGGCAGTTCTGGCATTACCGCAACGGTACAAGCAGAAGTATGAATTCGACCCTGCGATTCCGTAGCAGGCACACGCTGCACGCGATGACCGCCAGATTCGAATTTCAAACGACCATATACACCATCACCGCTAATTTTGGCGATGATCTCTTTATAGCCACCATGTTCACCCTCGCTGGCGCTCATGATTTCTACACGCCAGCGGCGGGCTTCGGCGTAACGGCTGTACATACGGAACAGATCGCCAGCGAAGAGCGCCGCTTCGTCGCCGCCGGTTCCGGCACGGACTTCGAGGAAGGCGTTACGTTCGTCATCAGGATCTTTTGGTAGTAACAGAACCTGTAATTGCTGTTCCAGTTGCTCGCTTTTTTCTTTAGCTTCGCGCAGTTCATCCTGCGCCATCTCACGCATTTCAGGATCGTCGAGCATCATCTGTGCGGTTTCGATATCTTCCTGAACCTGTTGCCAGTCGGTAAAACAGCGCGAAACATCACTTAACTGCGCATATTCGCGTGATAATGCGCGAAAACGTTCCTGGTCGGCGATAGTTTGCGCGTCACCCAGCAATGCCTGAACTTCTTCATGGCGTTCATGCAGGGCTTCCAGTTTGGCAACGATAGAAGGCTTCATAGGCGTAAATGCACCCTGTAAAAAAAGAAAATGATGTACTGCTACTCCAGCCCGAGGCTGTCGCGCAGAATATTCAGGCGTTCGTTATCCCCGTCACGGGCGGCCTGTTGAAGTGATTTCGTTGGCGCATGGATCAGGCGGTTAGTCAGTTTCCATGCCAGATCCTGCATAATGGCTTGCGCGTCGCCGCCCTGCTCAAGGGCTGCTAACGCTTTGGCGGTTAACTCATCGCGAACTTGCTCTGCCTGGCTGCGATACTCGCGAATGGTTTCGCTGGCACTTTGTGCACGCAGCCAGGCCATAAATTCGCTGGTTTCCTGAGCGACGATAGTCTCCGCCTCAACTGCGGCAGCTTTACGTTGCGCCAGGTTGTGCGAAATAATGCTTTGTAGATCGTCAACGCTATAAAGGTAAGCATTCGCCAGTTTGCCAACTTCCGGCTCAACATCGCGCGGAACGGCAATATCTACCAACAGCATCGGTTGGTTGCGACGGCTTTTTAATGCGCGCTCCACCATGCCTTTACCGATAATCGGCAACGGGCTGGCGGTGGAACTGATGATGATATCGGCTTCGCGCAGACGTTCGTCAATATCGCTCAAGGCAATCACTTCTGCGCCGACTTCATCTGCCAGAATTTGGGCGCGTTCGCGAGTACGGTTGGCGATAATCATCTTCTGTACTTTGTGTTCACGTAGATGACGCGCCACCAGCTCGATGGTTTCGCCCGCACCCACCAGCAGTACCGTCACCGTAGAGAGCGATTCAAAGATCTGACGCGCCAGCGTACAAGCCGCAAAAGCGACAGACACAGCGCTGGCACCGATATCGGTTTCAGTACGAACGCGTTTTGCGACAGAGAAAGATTTCTGGAACATGCGTTCCAGTTCGCTGGCCTTCATATGGCCTTTTTGCGAATCGGCAAACGCTTTTTTAACCTGACCGAGGATCTGCGGCTCCCCCAAAACCAGTGAATCCAGGCCGCTGGCAACACGCATTAAATGGCTAACCGCGTCGTTATCCTGATGCCAGTAGAGGCTTTTACGCAGATCGTCTTCATTGAGATTATGGTAATCGCAAAGCCAGCGGATTAACGCCTCTTGCAGGTTATCCTGCTCTTCAACGCTAAGATAAAGTTCTGTGCGGTTACACGTCGACAGTACCACGCCGCCCTGCACCATCGGCTGCGCAAGCAGGCTGTCAAGCGCCTGATCGAGCTTATCCGGCGAAAACGATACACGTTCTCGCAGCGATACAGGTGCCGTTTTATGGTTGATACCGAGTGCTAAAAGGGTCATGTCTGCGGGAAATAATACCAACGTTGATAGGGTTAGTCTGCTCGCATCATACAGGATGCGCGAGATCAATAAAAGAGAGTGCCCCCTTTTGGAGTAATTGCCGAAAGCCGTTAGATTCTGGCAATTAAGACAATTTGAACATAGACGATAGCGGACGGTAACGCTAGCATTAAGGGTTATAACTGCAACGTATCTCAAGGACTTGTCATCATTATGCCCCTGCCCGATTTCCGTCTTATCCGTCTGCTACCACTGGCTGCTCTCGTGCTTACTGCCTGTTCCGTTACCACGCCGAAAGGTCCTGGCAAAAGCCCGGATTCGCCACAATGGCGTCAGCATCAGCAAGACGTGCGTAATCTTAATCAGTATCAGACTCGCGGTGCATTCGCTTATATTTCTGATCAACAAAAAGTCTACGCCCGCTTTTTCTGGCAACAAACCGGCCAGGATCGCTATCGTCTGCTACTGACTAACCCATTGGGCAGCACCGAACTGGAGCTGAATGCTCAGCCGGGTAACGTGCAGTTAGTCGACAATAAAGGGCAGCGTTACACCGCCGATGACGCCGAAGAGATGATTGGCAAATTGACCGGAATGCCGATTCCGCTCAACAGTTTGCGTCAGTGGATTTTAGGTTTACCGGGTGATGCAACCGACTACAAACTGGACGATCAATATCGCCTCAGCGAAATCACCTACAGCCAAAACGGCAAAAACTGGAAAGTTGTTTACGGTGGTTATGACACCAAAACGCAACCTGCGATGCCAGCCAATATGGAACTCACCGATGGTGGTCAGCGCATCAAGTTAAAAATGGATAACTGGATAGTGAAATAATGCGGACACAGTGGCCCTCTCCGGCAAAACTTAATCTGTTTTTATACATTACCGGTCAGCGTGCGGACGGTTACCACACGCTGCAAACGCTGTTTCAGTTCCTGGATTACGGCGACACCATCAGCATTGAGCTTCGTGACGATGGAGATATTCGTCTGTTAACGCCCGTTGAAGGCGTGGAACATGAAGATAACCTGATCGTTCGCGCAGCACGGTTGCTGATGAAAACAGCAGCCGCCAGCGGGCGTCTTCCTACGGGAAGCGGTGCAGAAATCAGTATTGACAAGCGTTTGCCGATGGGCGGCGGTCTGGGTGGTGGTTCATCCAATGCCGCGACGGTGCTGGTGGCATTAAACCATCTCTGGCAATGCGGGCTAAGCATTGATGAACTGGCGGAAATGGGTCTGACGCTGGGTGCAGATGTTCCTGTATTTGTCCGTGGTCATGCCGCGTTTGCCGAAGGCGTTGGTGAAATACTAACGCCGGTGGATCCGCCAGAGAAGTGGTACTTGGTGGCGCACCCTGGTGTAAGTATTCCGACACCGGTGATTTTTAAAGATCCTGAACTCCCGCGCAATACGCCAAAAAGGTCAATAGAAACGTTGCTAAAATGTGAATTCAGCAATGATTGCGAGGTTATCGCAAGAAAACGTTTTCGCGAGGTTGATGCGGTGCTTTCCTGGCTGTTAGAATACGCCCCGTCGCGCCTGACTGGGACAGGGGCCTGTGTCTTTGCTGAATTTGATACAGAGTCTGAAGCCCGCCAGGTGCTAGAGCAAGCCCCGGAATGGCTCAATGGCTTTGTGGCGAAAGGCGTTAATCTTTCCCCATTGCACAGAGCCATGCTTTAAGCCGGGCAAGCTGAGTTTCGGTGACAACGTCACCTTGTTCCAGACGTTGCATCGCGCTCTTTAATACACCGCCTGGAAAGAATCATGCCTGGCCCGCACAGTTTTCGGCAGATTCTTTCCACCAATGGACGCATGCCTGAGGTTCTTCTCGTGCCTGATATGAAGCTTTTTGCTGGTAACGCCACCCCGGAACTAGCACAACGTATTGCCAACCGCCTGTACACTTCACTCGGCGACGCCGCTGTAGGTCGCTTTAGCGACGGCGAAGTCAGTGTACAAATCAACGAAAATGTACGCGGTGGTGATATTTTCATCATCCAGTCCACTTGTGCCCCTACTAACGACAACCTGATGGAATTAGTCGTTATGGTTGATGCCCTGCGTCGTGCTTCCGCAGGTCGTATCACCGCTGTTATCCCCTACTTTGGCTATGCGCGCCAGGACCGTCGCGTCCGTTCCGCTCGTGTACCAATCACTGCGAAAGTGGTTGCAGACTTCCTCTCCAGCGTCGGTGTTGACCGTGTGCTGACAGTGGATCTGCACGCTGAACAGATTCAGGGTTTCTTCGACGTTCCGGTTGATAACGTATTTGGTAGCCCGATCCTGCTGGAAGACATGCTGCAGCTGAATCTGGATAACCCAATTGTGGTTTCTCCGGACATCGGCGGCGTTGTGCGTGCCCGCGCTATCGCTAAGCTGCTGAACGATACCGATATGGCAATCATCGACAAACGTCGTCCGCGTGCGAACGTTTCCCAGGTGATGCATATCATCGGTGACGTTGCAGGTCGTGACTGCGTACTGGTCGATGATATGATCGACACTGGCGGTACGCTGTGTAAAGCTGCTGAAGCTCTGAAAGAACGTGGTGCTAAACGTGTATTTGCGTACGCGACTCACCCGATCTTCTCCGGCAACGCGGCGAACAACCTGCGTAACTCTGTAATTGATGAAGTCGTTGTCTGCGATACCATTCCGCTGAGCGATGAAATCAAATCACTGCCGAACGTGCGTACTCTGACCCTGTCAGGTATGCTGGCCGAAGCGATTCGTCGTATCAGCAACGAAGAATCGATCTCTGCCATGTTCGAACACTAATCGAACCCGGCTCAAAGACCCGCTGCGGCGGGTTTTTTTGTCTGTAATATCCATTTGTATGACCTATGCCTCCTTCACCTGCCATTTAGTTGACAGATGATGCGCTCACGGATGAAACATTATTGTGAACAAAATATTTTCCTCACATGTGATGCCTTTCCGCGCTCTGATCGACGCTTGCTGGAAAGAAAAATATACTGCCGCACAGTTTACCCGTGACCTGATTGCCGGGATAACCGTCGGGATTATTGCTATCCCGCTGGCAATGGCGTTAGCTATTGGTAGTGGTGTGGCACCCCAGTACGGTTTATATACCGCAGCTGTTGCGGGGATTGTCATTGCTCTGACGGGGGGGTCACGCTTTAGCGTTTCCGGTCCGACTGCGGCATTTGTGGTAATTCTCTATCCCGTTTCGCAACAGTTTGGACTGGCAGGACTGCTGGTCGCGACACTCATGTCAGGTGTCTTTTTGATCCTGATGGGGCTGGCACGTTTTGGACGCTTGATTGAATATATTCCGGTTTCCGTGACCTTAGGTTTCACCTCGGGTATCGGGATCACCATCGGTACCATGCAGATTAAAGATTTTCTCGGTCTGCAAATGGCCCATGTCCCGGAACATTATCTAGAAAAAGTCGGCGCATTATTTATGGCGTTGCCGACCATTAATGTGGGTGATGCTGCCATTGGCATTGTGACGCTTGGCATTCTGGTTTTCTGGCCACGTCTGGGCATTCGTTTACCCGGTCACCTTCCGGCCTTGCTGGCTGGTTGCGCGGTGATGGGGATTGTTAACCTGCTCGGCGGACATGTTGCTACCATCGGTTCGCAATTCCACTACGTTCTGGCCGATGGTTCTCAGGGTAACGGTATTCCGCAACTGCTGCCGCAACTGGTACTGCCGTGGGACCTGCCCAATTCCGAATTTACCCTCACCTGGGACTCCATTCGCACTCTGCTTCCGGCAGCATTTTCGATGGCGATGTTAGGGGCAATTGAATCACTGCTCTGCGCCGTGGTACTGGATGGTATGACAGGAACGAAACACAAAGCGAACAGTGAACTGGTTGGTCAGGGACTGGGGAATATCATCGCCCCATTCTTTGGTGGTATTACCGCTACAGCTGCCATCGCGCGTTCTGCCGCTAACGTCCGTGCCGGGGCTACTTCCCCTATCTCGGCGGTGATCCACTCTATTCTGGTTATTCTTGCCCTGCTGGTACTGGCACCGCTGCTCTCCTGGCTGCCGCTTTCCGCCATGGCGGCCCTGCTGTTGATGGTAGCGTGGAACATGAGTGAAGCGCACAAAGTGGTCGACTTGCTGCGTCATGCGCCGAAAGATGACATCATCGTCATGCTACTGTGTATGTCATTGACTGTGCTGTTTGATATGGTTATTGCCATCAGTGTGGGGATCGTGTTGGCATCGCTGCTGTTTATGCGTCGTATCGCGCGTATGACTCGCCTGGCCCCAGTAGTCGTAGACGTTCCAGACGATGTCCTGGTTCTGCGCGTTATTGGCCCGCTGTTCTTTGCTGCGGCTGAAGGCCTGTTCACGGACCTGGAGTCACGTCTTGAAGGCAAGCGGATTGTCATTCTGAAGTGGGATGCCGTTCCGGTGCTTGATGCTGGTGGCCTTGATGCGTTCCAGCGTTTTGTGAAGCGTCTGCCCGAAGGATGTGAACTGCGCGTGTGTAACGTGGAATTCCAGCCGCTGCGCACTATGGCTCGCGCAGGCATTCAACCGATCCCGGGCCGCCTTGCTTTCTTCCCGAATCGTCGCGCGGCGATGGCGGATTTATAAGTACGAAATTGACCAGTCAGCGCAAACTGACTGGTCAGCAAACTGCATTATTTGTTAGCTATGACGGCGATTATCGCTACGGCGGCAACGTTTGTCATAGTGGCGAACCCACCAGTAACGGTCGCACACCTGTTCATGCCCGCCAACACGGGCACCCGCCAGCCAGAGAATGGCACCGACGAAAATACTTAGCACTGCACCATGTGCGAAATACTGGGGCATATTAAACTGTGGTAACTGGTTGAGGATTGAATACCCCACACCAACTACCATCACCACCAGACCCAACCCCATGAGCACGTTACCGAGTAACGAAGCGTTTTTGCGTTTCATATGTCACCTCCGGAACTTTCTGGGTTGTAACAGGGAATACCCCTCTTCCTTATGTGTAAAGTATAGACAACACCCTGTGGGTTATGTGCGGGCGTGATCACAATTACAACCCTTATTTCAACAAAACTTTACAAATAAACGCCTGAACACCTTGACTTTCTAATAGTCCACTTAGGCAATTATTGCGTTATCTGCATTTGATACGCAGTTTTTTGTCAAGCGGGGCCGCAACCAGTAAACTACGCGCCAGTTATGTACTCACTCAGGACAAAAAAACGTGACGATTAAATTGATTGTCGGTCTGGCGAACCCCGGCGCTGAATACGCCGCAACGCGACATAATGCTGGCGCCTGGTTCGTTGACTTACTGGCTGAGCGTTTGCGCGCTCCGCTGCGCGAAGAGGCTAAATTCTTTGGTTATACTTCGCGAGTCACCCTTGGAGGCGAAGATGTCCGCCTGTTAGTCCCGACTACATTTATGAATCTCAGCGGCAAAGCCGTTGCGGCGATGGCCAGTTTTTTCCGCATTAATCCGGACGAAATTCTGGTTGCCCACGACGAACTGGATCTGCCACCTGGCGTCGCCAAATTTAAGTTGGGCGGTGGCCATGGTGGTCACAATGGACTGAAAGACATCATCAGTAAATTGGGTAATAACCCTAACTTTCACCGTTTACGCATCGGAATCGGTCATCCGGGCGATAAAAATAAAGTTGTCGGTTTTGTGTTAGGCAAACCGCCTGTTAGTGAACAGAAGTTAATTGATGAAGCCATCGACGAAGCGGCACGTTGTACTGAAATGTGGTTTACAGAGGGCTTGACCAAAGCAACGAACCGATTGCACGCCTTTAAAGCGCAATAAGTCGTTGTCTGCGGCATTTTTGCCGAGTGCCGTGTATAATAGGCAAAGTTATTTCCATTTCTGCAATCTGTTAGCAATAACAGGTTGATTATTAAGATATTAAGGTGATTTAAATCATGGGATTCAAATGCGGTATCGTCGGTTTGCCCAACGTCGGGAAATCTACCCTGTTCAACGCGCTGACCAAAGCCGGTATTGAAGCGGCCAACTTTCCATTCTGCACCATCGAGCCGAACACAGGCGTCGTACCAATGCCTGACCCTCGCCTGGATCAACTGGCTGAAATCGTAAAACCGCAGCGTACGCTTCCCACGACCATGGAATTTGTCGATATCGCCGGTCTGGTAAAAGGCGCATCGAAAGGCGAAGGTCTGGGTAACCAGTTCCTGACCAACATCCGTGAAACCGAAGCGATCGGTCACGTTGTTCGCTGCTTTGAAAACGACAACATCATTCACGTTTCCGGCAAAGTTAACCCGGCGGATGATATTGAAGTTATCAACACAGAACTGGCGCTGGCAGACCTCGACACCTGCGAACGTGCGATTCATCGCGTACAGAAGAAAGCCAAAGGCGGCGATAAAGACGCGAAAGCCGAGCTGGCGGTACTGGAAAAATGCCTGCCACAGCTGGAAAACGCAGGTATGCTGCGCGCGCTGGATTTAAGCGCTGAAGAGAAAGCGGCTATTCGTTACCTGAGCTTCCTGACGCTGAAACCAACAATGTACATCGCCAACGTCAACGAAGACGGTTTTGAAAACAACCCGTATCTTGACCAGGTGCGTGAAATCGCGGCGAAAGAAGGTTCTGTTGTGGTTCCGGTTTGTGCTGCTGTTGAAGCAGACATTGCCGAACTGGACGACGAAGAACGTGACGAGTTTATGCAGGAGCTTGGGCTGGAAGAGCCGGGCCTGAACCGCGTGATCCGTGCCGGTTATAAGCTGCTGAACCTGCAAACTTACTTCACTGCTGGGGTGAAAGAAGTGCGTGCATGGACCATTCCGGTTGGTGCAACCGCGCCGCAGGCCGCTGGCAAAATCCATACTGATTTTGAAAAAGGCTTTATCCGCGCACAAACTATTTCGTTCGAAGATTTCATCACTTACAAAGGTGAACAAGGCGCGAAAGAAGCAGGCAAAATGCGTGCAGAAGGTAAAGATTACATCGTTAAAGATGGCGATGTAATGAACTTCCTGTTCAACGTCTAATTAATTTGTTGTCTCATGAGGTTTCGCTAAATCTCATGAAGAGCGCAAAAGTATATAAAATCCACGCAATTGCGTGGATTTTTCATTTCACCGAGTCCTAACCATTCTTATAACATCCTACACTTTTGTGCTTATTGCCTATAGTGAACCACGAGAATAATTAAAGACATAAGTGTTCAGATGAGGGATATCTCATTAGCAATGAGATCACGTAAGTTTGTGTTCCACTGCACATCAGACACCTTTTACAGCTGATCAATATTGATCACGCTCCAATATGCTGGCGAGAAAAGGACTTGCCTGAAGGGCAATATCCAGCAGATAAAGCCCCCGAATAACGTGATTACGTGCGATCCTGGCAAGATGAAAATGATAACCAGTATCACGATAATAACGATATGCCAGAAAATCCATTGATCAAAAATGAATATCGATGTTTTTTGCTTTTTCTTATTAGTAATGCAAAAATGGCTCATATTGTTTTTGTTATGCAGATACATCAAGCGAAAACCCCATAACTAATTAGGATTATTACCAAAAATATTCACCAAATTATTTAACCGCTGTTTGTTGTAATGTTTTTGTCATATTCATAGTAACGAATTGGAATAAGTAACGACAACTTAGGGAATAACTCGATCTAAACTCACCTTTGTAAGGGGGATGTTAAATATATATTAATTCCTGTGTTCCTGATTTTGCCCGGTAATAGAGAATTATTCTCAGAGCAGCTCATCATGATTGCACCATACAAATATCATGATGATAAGAGGATATTATTCATTGACTTAAACAAAGTGACAAAATCCATAGACCCATAGCCTGGGTACTATATAGGAGTGGTATGGGCATCAAACAACACAATGGGAATACCAAAGCCGATCGTCTCGCTGAATTAAAAATCCGTTCGCCCTCCATTCAACTGATAAAATATGGCGCTATTGGTTTGAATGCAATTATCTTTTCCCCCCTGCTGATAGCTGCTGATTTAGGAAGTCAAAATGGCACCAATATTACTATTAGTGATGGTGACAGAATTACAGGAGATACCGCCGATCCATCAGGAAACCTCTATGGTGTAATGACCCCAGCAGGAAACACGCCTGGCAATATCAACCTGGGTGATGATGTCTCCGTCAATGTCAACGACGCCTCTGGATATGCAAAGGGAATCATTATTCAGGGCAAGAACAGCTCTCTGACAGCTAACCGACTTACAGTAGATGTTGTTGGTCAAACCTCTGCCATCGGCATTAATTTAATTGGTGACTATACACATGCTGACTTAGGCACAGGCAGCACCATTAAGAGTAACGATGACGGCATCATTATTGGGCATAGCTCAACACTAACAGCCTCTCAATTCACCATTGAAAACTCGAACGGTATAGGCCTAACCATCAATGACTATGGCACCAGTGTCGATCTTGGAAGCGGTAGTAAAATCAAGACCGATGGAAGTACAGGTGTTTATATCGGTGGTCTCAACGGCAATAACGCCAACGGTGCTGCGCGTTTTACGGCGACAGACCTGACAATCGATGTTCAGGGCTACAGCGCCATGGGAATAAACGTACAGAAAAACTCTGTTGTCGATCTCGGAACAAACAGTACCATTAAAACCAATGGCGATAATGCACACGGCCTCTGGAGCTTTGGCCTGGTGAGCGCGAATGCACTCACTGTTGATGTAACTGGAGCCGCTGCCAATGGCGTCGAAGTTCGTGGTGGTACAACCACTATCGGTGCTGATAGCCATATTTCTTCCGCGCAGGGCGGTGGCCTCGTAACCAGTGGTTCAGACGCGACAATCAATTTTTCTGGCACGGCAGCGCAACGAAACAGCATCTTTTCCAGCGGTTCTTATGGTGCCTCAGCCCAGACGGCAACGGCTGTTATCAACATGCAAAATACCGATATTACGGTTGATCGTAATGGCAGTCTGGCGCTGGGTTTGTGGGCGCTCAGCGGCGGTAGAATAACCGGAGACAGTTTGGCTATCACCGGCGCGGCAGGAGCCAGGGGGATTTATGCCATGACCAACAGCCAGATCGATCTCACGAGCGATCTGGTCATTGATATGAGTACACCCGACCAGATGGCCATCGCAACGCAACATGACGATGGTTATGCCGCCAGCCGCATCAACGCCTCGGGTCGTATGCTTATCAACGGTAGCGTTCTTTCTAAAGGTGGGCTAATCAATCTGGATATGCACCCTGGGTCGGTTTGGACAGGTTCTTCCCTCAGCGATAATGTCAATGGCGGGAAACTGGACGTTGCAATGAATAACAGCGTCTGGAACGTAACAAGTAATTCTAATCTCGACACGCTGGCGCTGAGCCATTCAACTGTCGATTTTGCCAGCCACGCGTCAACTGCCGGCACATTTACCACATTAAACGTAGAGAACCTTAGCGGTAACAGTACCTTTATTATGCGTGCTGATGTTGTTGGCGAGGGTAATGGCGTTAATAATAAAGGAGATTTATTGAATATCTGCGGGAGTAGTGCTGGTAATCACGTATTGGCTATCCGTAACCAGGGCAGCGAGGCCACAACGGGAAATGAAGTTCTGACAGTGGTAAAAACCACTGACGGCGCGGCCTCGTTCAGCGCGTCTTCTCAGGTTGAGTTGGGGGGATATCTGTATGATGTGCGTAAAAATGGCACTAACTGGGAGCTTTATGCTTCCGGGACAATTCCGGAGCCGACTCCTAATCCAGAGCCCACACCAGCTCCCGCTCAGCCCCCCATAGTCAACCCCGATCCTACGCCTGCCCCCGCTCCCACGCCTAAACCCACCACGACCGCAGATGCTGGCGGCAATTATCTCAATGTCGGTTACTTATTGAACTATGTTGAAAACCGTACGCTGATGCAACGGATGGGTGACCTGCGAAATCAGGGTAAAGACGGTAATATCTGGTTGCGCAGTTATGGGGGAAGCCTGGACTCCTTTGCCAGTGGCAAACTGAGCGGCTTTGACATGGGTTACAGCGGTATCCAGTTTGGTGGGGATAAACGTCTCTCTGATGAAATGCCGTTGTATGTCGGTCTGTATATTGGCTCAACACATGCATCGCCGGACTATAGCGGAGGCGACGGTACCGCACGTTCAGACTACATGGGAATGTACGCCAGTTACATGGCACACAACGGTTTTTACAGCGATCTCGTTGTAAAAGCATCGCACCAGAAAAATAGTTTCCACGTACTGGACAGTCAGAACAACGGCGTTAACGCCAACGGCACTGCGAATGGATTGAGCATCTCCCTGGAAGCCGGGCAGAGGTTCAACCTGACCCCTACTGGTTATGGGTTCTATATAGAGCCGCAAACCCAGCTCACATACAGCCACCAGAATGGGATGGCTATGAAGGCGAGTAATGGTCTCAATATACATCTGAATCACTACGAATCGCTGCTGGGGCGTGCCAGCATGATACTGGGATATGACATCACCGCAGGCAACAGCCAGCTGAATGTCTATGTGAAGACTGGCGCTATCCGCGAGTTTTCAGGGAATACCGAATATCTGTTGAACAACTCTCGGGAGAAGTACAGTTTCAAAGGTAATGGCTGGAATAACGGCGTGGGAGTCAGTGCACAGTATAACAAACAGCACACCTTCTATCTCGAAGCGGATTACACGCAGGGTAACCTCTTTGATCAGAAGCAAGTCAACGGAGGATATCGCTTCAGCTTTTAAGTGCGGGATAGACAAGCCCTTAAACGATGCTGAAAATTGTTAGCGTGCGCCGGAATGAAATACAGATCACTCAGATGTATCAGAAATCGTCTCTGTCTTTCATACCCGGCGCTTAAACTGCCCTGCATCAATGCCATGTTGCTTCATTTTCCGCCACAGCGTAGTGCGGCCGATTCCAAGTAAAGCCGACATTTCCTGAATGCGACCGCCTGTGACCTGGGCTGCGTTAATAATTGCCTCTTTTTCAACTTCCGCAAATGACAGACTGGTGGAAAGGCGAGTGGCGCTGACATCATCTGTCGCCTGCTCGGTAAACAGATGTTCAGGTAAATCACTGACGCGAATGCGCCCGTTATCACTACTCAGAGCAAGATTCTCGATGACGCTGTAAAGTTCAAAATCGTTGCCTGGCCATGCACAAGAAACCAGGCGAGCGAGGGCATCGTCATCAATTTTCAGACGCGTAGAGAAGCGTTTTTCAAGACTGCGTAATTTGTTATTCACCAGCGCCGGAATGCTGCCACGCCGCATACGCAGAGGCGGGATGGTAATTTCAAATGCATGCAGCGCGTAATACAGCTGGCGACTAAAGCGATTTTGTTCCACCAGCATTGCCAGGTCCGCGGTCGTTGTGGCAATCACTTTGACATCAATTGGTATTAAACGCCGCGCATCCAGTCGCGTGATAACACCCTGCTTGATAACCTGAAGCAAAGCAGACTGTAACTCCACCGCCAGATATTCAATCTTTTCAAGAAACAGCGTGCCGCCGTGCGCCAGTTCCAGTCGACTCAGACGACCATTTTCATTGTCCGTGCGATCGCCGCCAATAAATTCTTCCGCCAGCGCCGCATCACCATATAACTCACAATTGACGGCGATATAAGGCCCCGCTGCACGCTCACTTTCATTATGAATTGCCTGACTTAGCAGTGCCTTGCCCACGCCCTCTTCTCCACAAAGCAGGACAGGAAAGCTACTGCGCGCCGCCTGGCGACCAAAATGAATCAAGCGGCGGGTTTGCGGATCGTCCTGTGGCATATGAGCGAAAGTATGGCTGACTTTTCCTAATTGACTGGTCATTAACTGCCGCATCTGTTCCACAGGATGGAGCAACAAAATAAAGCTGGTTCCCTGCGTTTCTATTATCGGTTTAAGGGTTATCACCGCATCAATAAACTGGTGCTGACTTTCAAAGGTTGCTTCTACGTGTTTGAGCGGATGTGCCTGTTTTATTGCTTGTTGCAATACAGCGGGTAACGTTAAGAGTTCAGTGATCGCCCTTCCCTGACTTGCCGTCGCGTCAAGGCGCAAGACCCGCGCCGCCTGGGCATTGATAAATTGCAAATTACCCTGCTCGTCCCAGCTAATCACGCCATCGTCCATACTTTCCAGCAAGGCGTTAAGCTGATTTAAATGTCGGTTTGTTTCAGCCAGTAAATTGTCGGTCAGCAGTAAGTTTCCTACCTCGCGTGCAATTGCCAGCGTCAACGGCAAATCAGCTGCGGTGGTTTGCTTAACCGGACACGCCAAAGCTATCGTTCCCGTTAATCGGCCCTTGCTGTCAAACAGTGGCGTTGCACAAAATGCCCAATCCCAGAGCGCCTGTTTGAAATGTTGATCGGCCATCGTTTTCACTGCCTGACCAGAAATAGCCGCTAACGATAGCGCACAGGTACCAATAATTCCTTCTGCGCAATACGTGCCGTCATTGAATCCCAGGACACTAAGCTGGTGCAGCGTTTGTGGATCACCAAAACGACTAAGGATGCAAGCGGTTTCATCAAGGATGAACAGTCCACACGCCCGCGATTCCATATATTCCCAGGCATCTTCCAGCGCAGCCTGCCCGAGCGTCAGCATCGCTTTCTTACGCCGATAGATAGAAGCAAATGTCACGCCCTGGGCCTGGTGCGGTACGCTCCATGTCTCCCGTTTCATCAGTTTATTGCATCGCTCCCAGGAGGCTGCAATTAAGGGAGATATGCCCCGTTCATCGTTGTTAAAAGCGCCACTCATATCCCGCATCCTTTGTGACAAAAGGTGTTCCGGCTCGCAATTTTTAGTATTAAAACGCGTAAAAGTTTCAATATGGAACATTCATTAAAACATATGTTTCACCATGAAACATAATTTGGGCTAATTTTCTTTTCCCTTACCTGATGCACAATGGATTTATCGGCAGTCAGTGGTCGCCGTGTCGTTGAACATCATCCATGCCCTACCGTAATTGCTGGAGCAAGATAATGAAAAAATTGATCAATGATGTGCAAGACGTTCTGGACGAACAACTGGCGGGTCTGGCGAAAGCGCATTCATCGCTGACACTGCATCAGGATCCGGTGTATGTCACCCGAGCTGATGCCCCCGTTGCAGGAAAAGTCGCCCTGCTGTCGGGCGGCGGCAGCGGACACGAACCGATGCACTGCGGTTATATCGGTCAAGGGATGCTTTCGGGAGCCTGTCCGGGCGAAATATTCACCTCACCGACGCCCGATAAAATTTTTGAATGCGCCATGCAAATTGATGGCGGCGAAGGTGTACTGCTGATTATCAAAAATTACACCGGCGATATTCTTAACTTCGAAACAGCAACAGAATTACTGCACGATAGCGGCGTAAAAGTGACCACCGTGGTCATTGATGACGACGTTGCAGTAAAAGACAGTCTTTATACCGCTGGGCGGCGCGGCGTTGCCAACACCGTATTAATCGAAAAAATCGTAGGCGCAGCGGCAGAGCGTGGCGACTCGCTGGAGGCTTGTGCACAACTGGGGCGTAAGTTGAACAATCAGGGCCATTCTATTGGTATCGCTCTCGGTGCCTGTACCGTTCCTGCCGCGGGCAAACCTTCTTTTACCCTGGCGGATAATGAGATGGAGTTTGGCGTCGGCATTCATGGTGAGCCAGGTATTGACCGCCGTCCCTTCTCTTCCCTTGATCAAACCGTCGATGAAATGTTCGACACCCTGCTGGAAAATGGCTCATACCATCGCACTTTGCGTTTCTGGGATTATCAACAAGGCAGCTGGCAGGAAGAATCACAAACCAAACAACCGCTCCAGTCTGGCGATCGGGTGATTGCGCTGGTTAACAATCTTGGCGCAACTCCGCTTTCTGAGCTGTACGGCGTCTATAACCGCCTGACCACACGTTGCCAGCAAGCGGGATTGACTATCGAGCGTAATTTAATTGGCGCGTACTGCACCTCACTGGATATGACCGGTTTCTCAATCACCTTACTGAAAGTTGATGACGAAACGCTGGCACTCTGGGACGCCCCGGTCCACACCCCGGCCCTTAACTGGGGTAAATAAGGAGATAGCAATGTCACTGAGCAGAACTCAAATTGTTAACTGGCTCACTCGTTGTGGCGATATTTTCAGCACCGAGAGCGAGTATCTTACCGGACTGGATCGCGAAATTGGCGACGCTGACCACGGGCTAAATATGAACCGAGGCTTTAGCAAAGTGGTGGAAAAACTCCCTGCTATCGCAGATAAAGATATCGGTTTCATTCTCAAGAATACCGGCATGACGCTGCTTTCCAGCGTCGGAGGTGCCAGTGGTCCGCTGTTCGGTACCTTCTTTATCCGCGCCGCACAGACAACCCAGGCACGGCAAAGCCTGACGCTGGAAGAGCTTTATCAGATGTTCCGCGATGGCGCGGACGGCGTAATCAGTCGCGGGAAAGCCGAACCTGGCGATAAAACCATGTGTGATGTCTGGGTGCCGGTGGTGGAATCGTTACGTCAGTCCAGCGAGCAAAATCTCTCTGTTCCGGTGGCGCTCGAAGCCGCCAGTAGCGTCGCTGAATCCGCTGCACAAAGTACGATTACGATGCAAGCCCGCAAAGGCCGCGCCAGTTATCTCGGTGAACGCAGTATTGGTCACCAGGATCCCGGCGCGACCTCCGTGATGTTTATGATGCAAATGCTGGCGTTAGCCGCAAAAGAGTAAGGAAATGGTGATGGTAAACCTGGTCATAGTTTCACATAGCGCCCGACTGGGAGAAGGTGTCGGTGAATTAGCCCGTCAGATGTTAATGAGTGATAGCTGTAAAATCGCCATTGCCGCGGGAATTGACGATCCCCAAAATCCCATTGGTACCGATGCCGTCAAAGTGATGGAGGCCATCGAGTCCGTTGCCGATGCCGACCATGTGCTGGTGATGATGGATATGGGTAGCGCATTATTGAGTGCTGAAACTGCACTGGAGTTGCTGGCCCCCGAGATCGCCGCAAAAGTACGTTTGTGTGCGGCACCGTTAGTCGAAGGTACACTGGCAGCAACAGTCAGCGCGGCCTCGGGAGCAGATATCGACAAAGTTATCTATGACGCCATGCATGCGCTGGAAGCCAAACGTGAACAACTGGGTTTACCGTCCTCCGACACCGAAATCGCTGACACATGTCCTCCGTACGATGAAGAAGCCCATTCTCTGGCCGTGGTTATTAAAAACCGTAACGGCCTGCATGTACGTCCGGCCTCCCGGCTGGTTTATACCTTATCGACATTTAATGCCGATATGTTGCTGGAGAAAAACGGCAAATGCGTCACACCGGAGAGTATTAACCAGATCGCGCTACTACAAGTCCGCTATAACGATACGCTGCGCCTGATTGCGAAAGGGCCAGAAGCTGAAGAGGCGCTGGTTGCTTTCCGTCAGCTGGCTGAAGATAACTTTGGTGAAACGGAGGAAGTTGCTCCACCTACTCTGCGTCCCGTTCCGCCTGTTTCGGGTAAAGCCTTTTATTATCAACCGGTTTTATGTACGGTACAGGCAAAATCAACCCTGACCGTGGATGAAGAACAAGAACGATTACGCCAGGCCATTGACTTCACGTTATTAGATCTGATGACGTTAACAGCGAAAGCAGAAGCGAGCGGGCTTGACGATATTGCCGCAATCTTTTCTGGTCACCATACACTGTTAGATGATCCAGAACTGCTGGCGGCGGCAAACGAATTTCTTCAGCATGAGTATTGCACAGCAGAATATGCCTGGCAGCACGTTCTTAAAGAACTAAGTCAGCAATACCAACAACTGGATGATGAATATTTACAGGCTCGCTATATCGATGTGGACGATCTTCTACATCGCACCCTAATCCACCTGACGCAAACGAAAGAAGAACTCCCGCAATTTAACTCGCCAACCATTTTACTGGCGGAGAACATTTATCCGTCCACGGTTCTGCAACTGGATCCGGCGGTTGTAAAAGGGATCTGCCTTAGCGCCGGAAGTCTGGTATCCCACAGTGCCCTAATCGCCCACGAACTGGGGATTGGCTGGATTTGCCAGCAGGGTGAGAAACTGTATGCGATACAACCTGAAGAAACGTTAACGCTGGACGTTAAAACGCAACGTTTCAGCCATCAGGGATAAACCACCGTTCGGATGGCATCGTTCTGATGCCATCCGGCAATTTACTCTGCTCTGATATTTTTTAACTACCTGTTATATTTTTTACCAAATCATGATGATTTTTTCTGCGCTAATCGCAAACCAAACGTCGCTGGCTGGCTAATAAACAGACTTTATTTAATTACTCTATTTCACCCTTATTTATCCCTTTAATCTCCTTTTCCAAAATGCCTGACAGTTCGCAGAATGAGATTTCGATCATGCAGTTAGTGCGATCCTGAACTAAGGTTTTCTGATACTTGAATACCGTTTTGTTCGGTTTCGCCCAAGGAGAATGATTGATGAAAGCCACCGCCCCTCCTCGCCCGCAAAAAATAGCGTTAATTCCCGCCTGCGTTTTGTTGTGTTTCGCTGCGCTAGCGGTGCAGGCAGAAGAAACGCCAGTAACGCCACAGCCGCCTGATATTTTGTTAGGGCCGCTGTTTAACGATGTGCAAAACGCCAAACTTTTTCCGGACCAAAAGACCTTTGCTGATGCCGTGCCGAACAGCGATCCGCTAATGATCCTTGCAGATTATCGAATGCAGCAAAACCAGAGCGGCTTTGATCTGCGCCATTTCGTTAACGTCAATTTCACTCTGCCGAAAGAGGGAGAGAAATATGTTCCGCCAGAGGGGCAGTCGCTGCGCGAACATATTGACGGACTTTGGCCGGTATTAACGCGTTCTACCGAAAATACCGAAAAATGGGATTCTCTGTTACCGCTGCCGGAACCTTATGTCGTGCCGGGCGGACGTTTTCGTGAGGTATATTACTGGGACAGTTACTTCACCATGTTAGGGCTTGCCGAAAGCGGTCACTGGGATAAAGTCGCGGATATGGTGGCCAATTTTGCTCATGAAATAGACACTTACGGGCATATTCCCAACGGCAACCGCAGTTACTATTTAAGCCGCTCGCAACCGCCATTCTTTGCCCTGATGGTAGAGTTACTGGCGCAGCATGAAGGCGATGCCGCGTTGAAGCAATACCTGCCGCAAATGCAAAAAGAATATGCTTACTGGATGGACGGTGTTGAAAACCTGCAAGCCGGACAACAGGAAAAACGCGTTGTAAAACTTCAGGATGGTACCCTTCTCAACCGCTACTGGGACGATCGCGATACGCCACGACCAGAGTCATGGGTGGAAGATATTGCCACCGCCAAAAGCAACCCGAACCGGCCTGCCACTGAAATTTACCGCGACCTGCGCTCTGCCGCTGCGTCTGGCTGGGATTTCAGCTCGCGCTGGATGGACAATCCGCAGCAGTTAAATACCTTACGCACCACCAGCATCGTACCGGTCGATCTGAACAGCCTGATGTTTAAAATGGAAAAAATCCTCGCCCGCGCCAGCAAAGCTGCCGGAGATAACGCGATGGCAAACCAGTACGAAACGCTGGCGAATGTCCGTCAAAAAGGGATCGAAAAATACCTGTGGAACGATCAACAATGCTGGTATGCCGATTACGACCTGAAAAGTCATAAAGTGCGCAATCAGTTAACCGCTGCCGCCCTGTTCCCGCTGTACGTCAATGCGGCAGCGAAAGATCGCGCCAACAAAATGGCAACGGCAACGAAAACACATCTGCTGCAACCAGGCGGCCTGAACACCACGTCGGTGAAAAGTGGGCAACAATGGGATGCGCCAAATGGCTGGGCACCGTTGCAGTGGGTCGCGACAGAGGGATTACAAAACTACGGGCAAAAAGAGGTGGCGATGGACATTAGCTGGCACTTCCTTACCAATGTTCAGCACACCTATGACCGGGAGAAAAAGCTGGTGGAAAAATATGATGTCAGCACCACCGGAACAGGGGGCGGCGGTGGCGAATATCCATTACAGGATGGCTTTGGCTGGACCAATGGTGTGACGCTAAAAATGCTGGATTTGATCTGCCCGAAAGAGCAACCATGTGACAATGTTCCGGCGACGCGTCCACTCAGTGAATCAACAACACAGCCGGTAAAACAAAAAGAGGCGGAACCTACGCCTTAACTTTACTGTATATCGAGCAATGCCATTACGTGCATAAAATTGGCATTGCTCTTTCTTCATCACGAAATACCACTCTTTCTACAGTCTATGCCTTTATTTTTTTTATTAGGGAAGATTTTAATTTTATTTTATCAACTTGTTAATCATTACACCTCTATTTATATTTTCCCCCACTCCCCATTCTCCCTGACAATTTTCTTGTGGAACAAAGTGTTATTTAAGAAACAAGCAAATCATTCTGTCTCTTTAGACAAATTTTGACATCAAACATGATCTTTTTCGTTATATGTGTAAGTATATAGCGGTTTTAATTATCAGGATATTACTTATGTCACTAACCAGACGGAGGTTTACACAGATTCTTGCGTCGACATTGTTCCTGCATCATCTGCCGTCCTTTGCACAATCAGTCAAATTCTGGGCCTCACTGACGCTTCCCGAAGCCCAAAACATTACACGCATCGTCAGCGCAGGCGCGCCCGCCGATTTACTATTGCTGGCTGTCGCGCCAGAAAAAATGGTCGGTTTTTCCTCTTTTGATTTTGCCCGTCAGGCATTAATTCCATTGCCAGAGCACATTCGCCAGTTCCCCTGGCTGGGACGACTCGCCGGGCGCGCCAGCACACTCTCGCTGGAAGGGCTTATGGCATTACATCCCGATTTGGTCGTTGATTGCGGCAATACGGATGAAACCTGGATCTCCCAGGCACGGCAGGTTAGCGAACAGACACAAATACCCTGGTTATTGCTTAACGGGAAACTGGAACAATCAGCAGAACAGTTAACAACGCTTGGCAAAACGTTAGGCGAAGAGCACCGCGCCGCAGAACAAGCCAATCTCGCCAGCCGCTTCGTTGGTGAAGCTCAGGCATTCGCCACCTCACCCGCCGCTAACCTCAGCTTTTATGCTGCGCGCGGTCCTCGAGGGCTGGAAACGGGCTTACAGGGTTCGTTGCATACCGAGGCGGCGGAATTATTAGGTTTGCACAACGTCGCGCAAATAGCCGATCGCCACGGTCTGACACAGGTTTCCATGGAAAATCTCCTGCGCTGGCAGCCGGATATTATTCTGGTTCAGGAGGCCGTTACTGCAGATTTTATTCGTCGTGATCCTCTCTGGCAGGGCGTGAAAGCGGTTGCGGAACAACGCATCTTATTTTTAAGTGGCCTGCCCTTTGGCTGGCTGGATGCCCCGCCGGGAATCAACCGTCTTCTGGGATTACGCAGACTTCACGCCTGGCTGGATCCCGCCATCAATCGCCAGTTTAAAAGTGACATGCAGCATTACGCCCAACTGTTCTGGCATTGCCCATTAAGTGACGCCGACTATCAAAAATTGGTGGCGAGCTAATGAGAACCGTAAACGGATGTATTTTGCTGCTGGCAGCTATCAGTATCACTTTTGCCGCCGTAAGTGGGGCTTATCATCTCGATATACAGCAACTGCTGGCGCTCATTCTGCGTCAAGAAAATGTTCCTGTGCAGGAACAAATTGTCTTCTGGCAAATCCGCGTGCCGCGTATTCTTGCTGCGCTGTTTCTGGGCGCGGCGCTGGCAGGGGCCGGAACCACCTATCAGGGAATGTTCCGTAATCCCTTAGTGTCACCGGATATTTTAGGCGTCTCCGCCGGTGCCGGACTTGGTGCCTGCGCGGCAATCCTGTGGGGATTATCCATTGTTTACATCCAGCTGTACGCATTTTGCGGCGGGCTGATGGTGGTCGCGGGCGTCTGGTTGATTACGCGTCGGGTGACCCGCCACGATCCGATCTTAACCCTGGTGCTGGTAGGCATTGCGTTAGGAACGTTGTGCGGAGCGGGGATATCGCTAATAAAAACGCTGGCCGATCCTTACACCCAGTTACCGTCAATTACCTTCTGGTTGCTGGGGGGGCTGTCCACCGTGACCTTACGCGATCTCTGCTATGCTGCACCGATCATTCTCATAGGCTCCTTGCCCCTGTTTTTTCTCCGCTGGCGCATGAATTTACTCACGCTTTCCGACGACGAAGCCCATTCGCTGGGACTGAACGTGACACGTCTGCGCTTTGGATTAATTGTCTGCGCCACACTCATCACCGCCAGCACGGTAGCAATAGCGGGCATAATTGGTTGGGTCGGCCTGGTCGTTCCGCACATTGCCCGCTTGTTGACCGGTCATAACCATCAGCAGCTGTTGCCCATGGCAATGTGTACTGGCGCGATTCTGCTCCTGCTTACCGATACGCTGGCACGCAGCATTGGAACAACAGAAATCCCACTTGGCATTCTGACCGCTTTTGTTGGTGCACCGTTTTTCCTGTTTTTGTTGTTACGCGGAGGTCGCCAGTGACTTTGCTTGCCGTCCGTCATGCGTCTCTGGGTTACTCCCGCCATCCGGTGCTACGCGACGTGTCCTTCACCCTGTCGCAAGGAACAATTTGTTGTCTGTTAGGAGCCAATGGTTGCGGCAAAACCACACTCATGCGCTCCATTCTTGGCGTTATACCGTTATTAAAAGGCGAGATCTTACTGGATAGCCTCCCTGTGCAGACACTCAGCCATCGCCAGCGCGCGCAGGCTATTGCCTGGGTGCCGCAGGCGCACGACGGCATTTTTGCTTTTAGTGTGCTGGATATGGTGTTGATGGGCCTGGCCCCCACCATAGGCGCTTTTTCCGTTCCCGGTAAGCAAGAACGCCTGAAAGCAACGGAGCAACTGGAAAAGCTGGGCATTTTGCATCTGGCGACACGACGCTGGAATACACTTAGCGGCGGTGAACGTCAGCTGGCTTTAATCGCCCGTGCACTCGTCCAGCAACCGCGCTTGTTATTACTGGATGAGCCTGCCTCCAGCCTCGATTTCGGTCATCAGATCCAACTACTGGACACGCTGGCGCAGCTCAAAAATAACGGCATGACAATGCTAATGTCGACTCATCATCCGCTCCATGCCAACGCCATTGCCGACAGCATTATCCAGGTAGAGCCAGATGGACGAGTAACACAAGGCTTACCGACCGAACAGTTAACAACGAACAAACTGGCTGCCCTGTATCTGGTTTCTGCCGACCAGATTCATCATCACCTCTCTGCAATTAAGCACTAAGGAAAAATCATGCTCATTGACGATATTGATTTTGCAGACCTTTACCTTCAGCAACTCAGGCTGGCCCATCGCACAGAAAAAACGCCGGATCACTGGGATCAACGGGCGGAAAAAATGGCGGAAAATTGCGCCTCGCCTACGGACAGCTACCTGCAACAACTGACCTCAAAAATTGACCTGCAAGGCGCGCAAACCTTATTCGATATGGGCTGCGGACCGGGTACCGTATCGCTGGCGCTGGCTGACAAACTCACGACGATTTATGGCGTTGATTACAGTCAGGGGATGCTGAAGGTTGCCGCCCGTCGCGCCGCCGCGCTAAAGGCAGACAATGTCCACTGGATCCAGCGCGCCTGGGAAGAGGACTGGAGTGACCTGCCACGCTGCGATATTGCCGTGGCTTCCCGCTCCACTCTGGTGGCTGATATGCGCCAGGCAATGAGCAAACTGAATAATCAGGCACGGCTTCGCGTCTATACGACTCATCTGGTCAGCACCTCGTTCGTCTCTCCAGCCATTCAGCGGGCGGCTGGTCGGGAAGTGATCGAATTACCCAACTATATCTTTGCGCTCAACGTCCTGTATCAGATGGGAATTTATGCTCACGTTGATTTTATCCGTGGACAAAATTGCCAACAGGATAACAGCACCTGGGAACGTTTTGAGCAGAACGTCAGCTGGAGTCTGGGCGCGCTTAACGACGATGAGCGTGAGCGGTTATATCGCTGGTATCAACAACAAGATGCTCGTGCCCTCGCCCCTGCCAGCCGCGACTGGGCGCTCATCTGGTGGGATAGCGTACCGCAAGAGGCACTGCGATGATTTTCCTTTCTCAGGCACAAATCGATGCGTTACTTCTGGAAGATATCCAGGGCGGTGACCTGACCACGCGAGCATTAAATATTGGACACCAGCATGGCTATATAGAGTTTTTTCTCCGTCAGGGCGGCTGCGTCAGCGGCATTTCTGTCGCGTGTAAGATGTTAACTACGCTGGGATTAACTATTGATGACGCGGTCAGCGACGGTTCACAAGCGAACGCGGGTCAGCGGCTAATCCGTGCGCAAGGTAATGCCGCAGCACTTCATCAGGGATGGAAGGCAGTCCAGAATGTGCTGGAGTGGAGTTGCGGTGTTTCTGATTATCTCGCTCAAATGCTGGCGTTACTTCGTGAACGTTACCCTGATGGCAATATCGCCTGCACCCGAAAAGCAATTCCGGGTACCCGCTTACTGGCCTCGCAGGCAATTCTGGCTGCCGGAGGACTGATTCATCGTGCCGGATGTGCGGAAACCATATTATTGTTTGCCAACCACCGCCATTTTCTTCATGACAATCAGGACTGGTCAGGCGCAATCAATCAGTTACGTCGCCACGCACCCGAGAAGAAAATAGTTGTTGAAGCCGACACGCCGAAAGAGGCAATCGCCGCGTTACGCGCGCAACCAGACGTACTTCAGCTCGACAAATTTAATCCGCAACAGGCAACTGAAATTGCGCAAATAGCACCGTCGCTGGCTCCCCACTGCACGCTGGCTCTGACCGGCGGAATTAATCTGACAACACTCAAAAATTACCTCGACTGCGGCATTCGCCTTTTTATTACCTCCGCGCCTTACTATGCGGCACCTGCTGACATTAAAGTCAGTCTGCAACCCGCAGCCTCTATTTAATTCTTTGTTAAACGGAATTTATTCTATGAGACTCAAAAAACGTTATCTCTGCACAGTATTATCACTTGCCTTTACCCAGCAGGCCGTAGCAGCTCAGGAGAGCGACACGCTGACCGTATGGTCCAGTCCGGTATCATCAACGACGACCACCGTTCTCGATCAACCCACCATGAAGGCCCTGGATAAACAGAATGTCGCTCAGGCATTAAGTGTCGTCCCCGGCGTGGTACTGCAAAAGTCAGGTAGCCGCAACGAAGAACAGGTCAAAGTTCGTGGCTTTGATAGTCGTCAGGTGCCGGTCTATTTCGACGGTGTGCCCATTTATGTTCCCTATGACGGCAACCTCGATCTGGCGCGGATTCTGACCAACAATTTGGGGGCAGTTGAAGTTTCCAAAGGGTATTCGTCGCTGCTTCAGGGGCCTAATCAGATGGGCGGAGCCATTAATATCACCACCCAGAAGCCAACAAAACCTCTGGAAGCAAGTCTGGGATATCGCCAGGGATGGAGCCGTAGCCAGGACAATGCCTACGATATGCATGCTTCATTTGCCGCCAGCAGCGATCTGGGGTATTTGCAAGTCAGCGGTAGCCAGCTAAAGCAGGATTTTCTCGGCCTGCCGCATGGTGTAAATAATGATATTGCAGGCAAACACGGCAAGATGATTAATTCATCGGCTGATGATAAACGCGGCATTGTGAAGCTCGGTTTTACACCACGCGAAAACGATGAATACACATTGACTTACATTAAGCAGGATGGTGAAAAAGATAACCCGCCATACAGTGGAAATAGTGGTCAGAAATCACGCTACTGGCAGTGGCCAGAGTATGACAAAGAAAGTTTTTATTATCAGGGAACGACCCAACTAAACGATCGTTTTACCCTGAAAAGTCGGCTGTATCGCGACACCTTTGAAAATACGCTAATGATGTACAACTCGCTGGCTGATTTGAAAAATAAAAAAGGCAGCTACAGCCATTATTCCGATTACAGCGACGGTGCCGGGTTACAACTGGCAGCCGATGTGCGTGAAAACGATCTGCTGTCATTTGCCGTTAACTGGAAAGATGACGTACACCGGGAAAAAGGTGCGCCGCACGCCGCTTACGATCGCTATGAAGATCGTACCTGGTCGCTCGCCAGTGAATATCAATGGGCTGCTGCCGATAATGTCGATGTCGTGGCTGGAATCAGCTATGACTGGCGCGATAGCGTAGAAGCGAAAAAACATGAGAAAGATGGCAGTATCACCCATTATGACGACAACAATCAGTCAGCTTTTAACTGGCAGGTGATGGGGAAATACCACTTTGCCAATGAAGACACGCTGGCGCTTTCGTACTATGACCGCACACGCTTTCCGACGCTGAAAGAACGCTATACCACGTCCAAACCTGCGTATAACCAGATAGCGATTGTTAACCCGCAGCTCAAGCCGGAACGCGCGCGCGGGGTGGATTTAACCTGGAATGGTGCCTTCACGCACGACTGGGGATTTGAGGTCAGCGTTTACTATAACCGGGTGAGTGATGCCATCCTCTCGCACAATATCGATGCCGATACCATTCAAAATCAGAACAGCGGCACGGTGGATTACAGCGGTCTGGATGCCGGTATTAAGGGGAAAATCAGCAATATACTGGATGTAGGATTGAGCTACGCCCTGATCCACGCTGACGCCAAACGCAAAGACATCGGCAAGATAACCGATCTGCCAACGCAGACAATGACCGCATGGATGACTCTCAAACCGTGGGAGCCGTTAAGCGTAACGCTGTCGGAAGAGGCGCGTTCCTCCAGCTACAGCAACAGTGACGGTTCACAAAAAGCTGCCGGTTTTGCGGTGACCCACATTCGAGCCGATTACACCTTAGGTCATGGCTTCAGCGTTAATGCGTCGGTCAATAACCTGTTTGATACCAAATATGCCTACAGTGAAGGGTTTATTGAAGAAGGTCGCAATTTCTGGGCAGGTGTCGAATATACGTTCTGATGTGAAAGCGGATAGCAACATCTGTATCGCTATCCGCCTTATGAAAATCTTATTCTCTTCGCAGGAGGCGGAAAACACCCAGCACAAGGATAGCGCCCACTACCGCCACCAGGAAGCTGTGCAAATTAAAACCGCTGATGGAGCCGCCAATGCCAAACATGGTCGCCAGCCAGCCGCCGACCACCGCACCGACTATCCCGAGAATACAGGTCAGGAAAAATCCACCACCATCACGCCCCGGCATGATTAGCTTGGCGATAATGCCGGCTATCAGGCCAAAAATAATCCAGGCAATAATTCCCATGTTCAGGCCCTCGTTTCGATGAATCGGACGCAAGAACTGCTTACGTCAACGCTCTAAGTATAGGCAAGGGCGGAATCGATGCTGGGCGTATGTCGGCTGATTTAAGAACAACATGTAAAAAATATTCACGCATTTGTATTAAGTTTTGTTAACTGTGACCGATAAACCAAAGACAGTTTGTCAGTCAGGAGTTTTTCCGCGTGAGTCATTACCATGAGCAGTTCCTGAAACAAAATCCGTTAGCCGTCCTGGGCGTGTTACGCGATTTGCACAAAGCCGCAATTCCTTTGCGTATCAGTTGGAATGGCGGGCAGCTGATCAGCAAAATACTGGCAATAACCCCGGATAAACTGGTGCTGGATTTCGGCAGTCAAGCCGAAGATAACAACGCTGTGTTAAAGGCGCAGCACATTACCATTACCGCCGAAACTCAGGGTGCGAAAGTCGAGTTTACTGTTGAACAACTACAGCAGAGTGAATACTTGCAGCTTCCGGCATTTATTACCGTACCACCTCCCACCTTATGGTTTGTCCAACGACGCCGATATTTCCGCATCTCCGCCCCGCTCCATCCGCCTTATTTTTGCCAGACTAAACTGGCAGATAACAGTACGTTACGTTTCCGCCTGTATGATTTGTCGTTAGGTGGCATGGGCGCATTACTGGAAACAGCAAAGCCTGCCGGATTGCACGAAGGCATGCGCTTCACTCAGATTGAAGTCAACATGGGGCAATGGGGGATTTTTCACTTTGACGCCCAATTAATCTCCATCAGCGAGCGCAAAGTGATTGATGGCAAGAATGAAACCATCACCACTCCCCGTCTGAGCTTCCGTTTTCTTAACGTCAGCCCGACGGTGGAGCGGCAATTACAGCGGATTATTTTCTCTCTCGAGCGGGAAGCCCGGGAGAAAGCGGCCAAAGTGCGCGACTGATTTACATCGCGTCCAGTGCCTGCTCAAGTTTGTAGATATAGCGCGGTGCCTGCGGTGCAGGATGATTTCGCGCTACGTGATCGAGGAACTCGTCAGCATCCAGATCGTTGATTTTGCTGATCGCCTTTTTCCGATCTGACGAGAAAGTCCGTAGCAGCGCACCTGCCCCGTTAGCGTATGACACCACCAGCGCATATTGCAGTACCTTCGGATCTTCAATGCCTGCCAGCGGGCCGGTTTCCAGAATATTCAGGTAAGCCGCGCCCATTGAAATATTACGTTCTGGATTTTTCAGCTCGCTGGTCGTCGGCTCACCGCTCCAGCCCATACGGCGATAAACATCACGTCCGGAGGTTGAAGCTTTTAACTGCATCAAACCAATGGCATTCGATTTACTCACCGCGTTCGGATTTCCACCCGATTCGATAGCGATAATCGCCGTGATCAATTGTGGATCGACGCCCCAGGCTGCACCGGCTTTCTGGCTTATTGGCATCCACTGCATCGCACGTTGCACCGGAACTTTCGCGTTCCACGGCGGGTTCGTGTAGTCATGCTTTGATGAACAACCCGCTAATAACACAATCAAAAAGGCAAACCATCTTAATTTCACTTCTTCTATCCTTATAGCCTGGAATCGCCGTTGAGGTGACAACGGCACACCTAAGCGGCATGATATACATTTCGTTTCTGTTGTCAGCAAGGAATTGCCATGTCTCTGTTTCACTTAATAGCCCCATCGGGTTACTGCATAAAACAACACGATGCGCTGCGTGGTATCCAGCGCCTTACCGACGCGGGGCATCAGGTCAATAACGTCGAGGTTATTGCCCGTCGTTGTGAGCGTTTTGCGGGTACGGAAACGGAGCGTCTGGAAGATATCAATTCCCTTGCCAGACTGACTACCCCCAACACCATCGTGCTGGCAGTACGTGGCGGTTACGGTGCCAGTCGTTTACTGGCAGATATTGACTGGCAGGCACTGGCGGCTCGCCAACAACATGACCCGTTGCTCATTTGCGGTCATAGCGATTTTACGGCCATTCAGTGCGGTCTACTGGCACAAGGCAATGTCATCACCTTTAGCGGCCCGATGCTGGTGGCAAACTTTGGCGCGGATGAGCTGAACGCCTTTACCGAACACCACTTCTGGCTGGCGTTACGCAATGAAACCTTCACCATTGAATGGCAAGGGGAAGGCCCGACATGTCAGACTGAAGGCATGTTGTGGGGAGGCAATCTTGCGATGCTCATTTCACTGATCGGCACACCGTGGATGCCACAAATTGAGAATGGTATTCTGGTGCTGGAAGATATTAACGAGCACCCTTTCCGCGTCGAACGTATGCTGTTGCAGCTCTATCATGCTGGAATTTTGCCACGTCAGAAGGCGATTATTCTCGGTAGCTTTAGCGGCAGCACGCCCAATGATTATGACGCAGGTTACAACCTGGAGTCAGTGTACGCGTTTTTGCGTTCCCGCCTGTCGATTCCACTTATCACCGGCCTCGATTTTGGTCATGAACAACGCACGGTTACGCTGCCGTTGGGCGCACATGCCATACTTAATAACACCCAGGAAGGCACTCAGTTGACGATTAGCGGTCATCCTGTTCTTAAAATGTAAAAAAATCACGCTTCAGGGCTAAGTAAAACGCTGTCTCTGCCGCTAATATGGTAGGGTTTATATAAGAGACAGCGTAATCAGGAGTAACCGACCGTTGGATGCCACAACAATAATTAGCCTTTTCATCTTAGGATCCATCCTTGTCACCAGCAGTATATTACTTAGTTCATTTTCTTCCCGTCTTGGCATTCCTATTCTGGTTATTTTTCTGGCGATCGGCATGCTGGCGGGAGTCGATGGCATCGGCGGTATCCCGTTTGATAATTACCCCTTCGCCTACATGGTAAGTAACCTGGCGCTGGCGATTATTTTGCTCGACGGCGGGATGCGCACTCAGGCCAGCTCCTTTCGCGTAGCGCTAGGACCGGCGCTGTCACTGGCGACGCTGGGCGTGCTTATCACCTCTGGTTTAACCGGCATGATGGCGGCGTGGCTGTTTAATCTTGATTTGATTGAAGGCTTATTAATCGGCGCTATCGTCGGCTCCACCGATGCTGCGGCGGTATTTTCTCTGCTGGGTGGTAAGGGGCTTAACGAACGCGTTGGCTCGACGCTGGAAATTGAATCCGGCAGTAATGATCCAATGGCGGTCTTTCTGACGATTACCCTGATTGCGATGATCCAGCATCATGAAAGCAGTATCAGCTGGATGTTCGTGGTCGATATTCTGCAACAATTTGGCCTCGGGATTGTCATCGGTCTTGGCGGTGGTTATTTACTGCTGCAAATGATTAATCGCATCGCCCTGCCCGCCGGTTTATATCCACTGCTGGCATTAAGCGGTGGTATTTTGATTTTTGCTTTAACCACGGCGCTGGAAGGCAGCGGTATTCTGGCTGTTTATCTGTGCGGTTTTCTGCTGGGTAATCGGCCAATTCGCAACCGCTACGGCATTCTGCAAAATTTCGACGGCCTTGCCTGGCTGGCACAAATCGCCATGTTCCTGGTGCTGGGGCTGTTGGTTAACCCAAGCGATCTACTGCCTATTGCCATTCCGGCGCTCATTTTGTCCGCATGGATGATATTCTTCGCTCGTCCTCTTTCGGTATTTGCCGGATTGCTACCGTTCCGCGGTTTTAATCTACGTGAGCGCGTGTTTATCAGCTGGGTGGGATTACGCGGCGCGGTGCCAATCATCCTGGCCGTATTCCCGATGATGGCAGGGCTGGAGAATGCGCGACTGTTCTTTAATGTCGCCTTCTTTGTGGTTCTGGTTTCACTGCTATTGCAGGGAACATCACTCTCGTGGGCGGCGAAAAAGGCCAAAGTGGTGGTTCCGCCCGTCGGACGTCCGGTGTCGCGCGTTGGCCTGGATATTCACCCGGAAAATCCGTGGGAGCAGTTTGTTTATCAGTTGAGTGCCGATAAATGGTGTGTAGGTGCGGCACTGCGCGATCTGCATATGCCAAAAGAGACGCGTATTGCGGCACTGTTTCGTGATAACCAGTTGCTTCATCCCACCGGCAGCACCCGACTACGCGAAGGTGATGTGTTGTGTGTAATTGGTCGGGAACGCGATCTCCCGGCACTCGGTAAACTGTTTAGCCAGTCGCCGCCAGTCGCGTTGGATCAACGCTTCTTTGGTGACTTCATTCTCGAAGCCAGTGCCAAATATGCTGATGTGGCGCTGATATATGGCCTGGAAGATGGGCGAGAATATCGCGATAAGCAGCAAACGCTGGGTGAAATTGTCCAGCAGTTGTTAGGCGCGGCACCGGTTGTCGGTGACCAGGTAGAGTTTGCCGGGATGATCTGGACGGTGGCCGAGAAAGAAGATAATGAAGTGTTGAAGATTGGTGTACGGGTAGCAGAAGAGGACACTGAATCTTAAATATAATGCTGCATCTATCACCGGATACAATGCTTTGCTGAACGCAGCCTGAGCCTGTACATAACCTTGTCATTTCCTGACTTTAATATGCTCATTCCAACATCGGAAGAAAGTTAAATTATGGACGACAAACCATGCAGGCTCTGGCTAATGAACTAGCCAATAAACTCAAAACACTAAAAATCTCGGCCAGCTCAAAAAAGTCAGTGTAATGACTTCTTCTGACAGCAACAGGTGATGAAAAACTAGTCCCGCATTACCGGCATTCCCGTCAACCACCAGGGGTTCCGGCCTGGCATCGCCCGAAAATATTCCCCCACACATCCTGCCGCGCTGAAATAGCCCATAGAGAACCAATACGCGTATCAGACTGCCCTGTATCTGTAGTGGCGTTTCATCCGCCTGTAACACCGGATAAATGAGCGATTTATTATAGTTATTCTTTTGCTTAATAACGATTATTTCCGGGTCGTTCGCTTTCGTATTTTCACTAATACGGCAGAGCTGCCTGGGCCGTAATAAAACTGATTCAGGTCTGTTACGCATGTACCAGACCCGACACGGCATTTCTGACCAGGGAAAAAGTCAACGATGAGTCGTTATATCAGCGCAAATGACGTCCTGTGGCACCTTTGCGGTGACCACATTCACGTCTCCGGCGCTGCCAGAGGATATTTATTTCAAGGATACGTAGCATTATGGCCAGCATTAAAGACATACGCCTATTCGCCCCATCTTCCTATAACACAGGCGTACACCCGTCAGGGCGGCGCTTACTGACGGTGGAATTCAAGAATCATCTTTTGCGGAACATGCAGTATCTCGGCCCGCAAAAATTTCGCTGGGGTGATGCCCCCCAGAGGATCATTGACCTCAGTAACGCGGACAAAGTGAAAATACAGATGGAAAACAATATTACCATCACGTTGGAGGCCCCTCCGGATCCGCAATATAACGAGTTCAGGTTGGTCGCCGAATGGTGCACATGGGCTATACAGCAAGATGGTCTGCAAGAAAACCTGCAAGAAACTCTGAAAGAAACCCAGCAAGAAATCCTGCAAAAAAAAGTGCCAGAAATATCACAAGAAGACGTGAAAGAAATCCTGAAAAATATCCTGGAAGAAAACCTGCCAGCAATCCGAACTGAAAACCGGGCAGAGGCATTGCGCAGAATGAAGGAATGTCTCATAAATAGACAAATTATGCTCAATCTTAGCGATCTTGGATTGACCTCACTCCCTGAAAATTTGCCTCCACTTCTGATGAAATTTTACTGCAATAATAACGTGTTGTCCGCATTACCGAAGATGTTGCCGAAGGAACTGAGGGTGCTTGAGTGTATGGATAACGTTTTGATCTTGTTACCAAAGGTGCAGCCCCCGAAACTGATGATACTGAAGTGCTGTGAAAACTATATTATCTGGCTACCTGAGCTGTCGACTAACCTGAGAGTAATTAACTGTTCTGAAAACTTCTTGCAATTTTTACCGCCGTCGATGCCCCAGTACCTGTATAAACTATCCTGTGCCGGCAACAATATTAACTCAATACCTGATGAGATGCTGGAGAACTTGACTCGCCTGAAAGTATTTGACTGTTCTAGTAACGATTTGATCTCTGCACCACGGCTGCCGCCCAAGCTAATAATATACTACTGTGGTCACAACCAGTTTAAAACGATATCGGTGCCGCAGCCCCATAGCCTGAAGTTGTTTGACTGTAACAGTAACCCTTGGGACAAAGACAATTTACCGACGCTGCTCAAAGCCGTCGAGGGCCTGAAAAACCAGGAGGGCCTGGTGGACCTTTTAGACTTTTTGCGCAAGGAAGGCCAGTTTGACCTGGAGGGACTCGAGGAGCTGGAGGACCTGGAGGACCTGATGGCTCTGGAGCACCTGGAGGATCCGGTACTCCTGGAGCGCGTGAAGGTACAGGAGGACCTGGAGCTCCTGGATCAGCAGTTGGGCCTGTTGAGTCTGGAAAGACAACAGGACTCGCAGCCTGTTAATCAACATTCTGAACATGAACCCGAATCTGCATTAAGGGTAAAGCGTGATTTATCTGAAGTCGAGTTCGAGTCAACAATGAAGCGTAAGCGTTTTATGTAGAACGCCTGTGCGGTGAGCTCAGGTTCCGGGGAAATAGTGTCCATCATTTTAATGGGCACTATCATGGAAAATGGCTCTGTCACATTAACAGCGAAAGTTGCTGACCAGCCGGATGGATGATTTTTTTGCAACCAGAAGACACTGCCTCCGATCCGGCTTACAACAAGTTACACCGTCACAACCGGGACCCGTAACGCCAGCGCGCACATCAACTCATAACCCACGGTTCCGGCAGCGGCGGCGACATCATCAATTTTGATCTCCTTGCCCCACAGCTCAACCGGTGTACCAATACCCGCCTGCGGGCAAGGCGTTAAATCGACCGCCAGCATATCCATCGAGACTGTCCCCACCGTCATGGTACGCACGCCGTCGACTAAAACAGGTGTACCGGTAGGCGCGTGGCGCGGATAACCGTCGGCGTATCCTGCGGCAACAATGCCGATTCGTTGCTCATCGCGCGCAGTATAGCGACCGCCATAGCCCACACGCTCACCCGCTTTTAGCGTCTGGACACCAATAATCTCACTGCTTAGCGTCATTACCGGACGTAATCCGGTATTGGCGATATCGCGCCACTGACCCGACGGCGAAGCACCATACAAAATAATGCCAGGCCGAACCCAGTCAAAATGCGCTTCCGGATGCCACAGAGTCGCCGCCGAATTGGACAATGAACGCCGACATTCCAGCCCTTCCGCCGCCTGCTCAATACGCGCCATTGCGCCGGCAATCCCCTCAGGATGCTCCGCCTCGGCAAAATGCGACATCAGAGTCATTTCGCCAACATTCGCCATCGCCCGCAGCTGCTGCCAGACGGTAAGCACACGATCGGGCTGGAAGCCCAACCGATTCATCCCACTGTTCACTTTAAGATAAATATCCAACGGCGCTTTTAGCCGCGCATTTTGCAGTGCTTTGAGCTGCCAGTTGCTGTGGACGCAGGTGGTCAGGCGGTACTGGTCATAAATCTCCAGATCCTGTGCATGGAAAAAACCCTCCAGCATCAGGATCGGTCCTTTCCAGCCGCGCTCACGTAACGTTATTGCCTCTTCCAGATTAAGTAATGCAAAGCCATCGGTGGCCCCTAGCGCGCTCCAGATACGCTCAATACCGTGCCCGTAAGCATTCGCTTTTACCACCGACCAGACACGCGCGTGCGGCGCGGCCTGCCGGACAATGGACAGATTCTGTTTTAATGCCTGCAGATCGAGGCTGGCCTGTATCGGACGGGTCATCTCGTTTCCTTAGCTGTGTGCGCCATGTAAATGGCCCGGGCGTGATGGCGTAAATCCACGGCTGTAGCGCGCTACGCTTAGATCTTCATACGGGATCGCTGGCGTGCGACCAGAGAGCAGATCGCTTAACAACTGACCGGAACCGCAAGCCATCGTCCAGCCGAGCGTGCCGTGACCGGTATTCAGCCACAGATTTTTAAAGCGTGTACGCCCGACAACCGGCGTGCCGTCTGGCGTCATCGGGCGCAGACCCGTCCAGAATGTGGCCTGCTCGACATGACCGCCGCGTGGATAGAGATCGCGAACCACCATTTCCAGCGTTTCACGACGTGGCTGCAACAGCTCGGTGTTAAAGCCAACAATTTCCGCCATTCCACCAACACGAATGCGGTTATCGAAACGGGTAATGGCGATTTTGTAGGTTTCATCAAGGATGGTAGACACCGGCGCACCATCTTCCTGTGCAATCGGAATAGTCAGCGAGTAGCCTTTCAGCGGATACACCGGAATATCAACAATGCCTTTGAGCATCGCCGTCGAGTAAGAACCAAATGCCATCACATATGCATCGGCCTTAATCACTTCATCGCCACACTTCACGCCGTAGATTTGCTCGCCGTCGCAAAGCAGTTGGTCAACAGGCGTATTAAAGCGGAATTTAACCCCCGCCTGCTCCGCCATCCGCGCCAGATTCTGGGTAAACAGCTGGCAGTCTCCGGTTTCGTCATTGGGCAGTTGCAGACCACCCGTCAGTTTGTGCGCTACTTCTGCCAGCGCGGGCTCCACTTCCGCCAGGCGGCTGGATTCCAGCAGTTGATACGGTACGCCAGCATCTTCCAGCACGGCGATATCGCGGGTCGCATTTTCATACTGTTGTTCGGTACGGAACAGTTGCAGCGTCCCACCCTGACGCCCTTCATACTGAATATTGGTTTCGGCGCGCAATGCTTTCAGGCAATCACGGCTGTATTCCGCCAGACGCACCATCCGCCCTTTGTTTTCCATGTAGTGGCTGGTGTCACAGTTACGTAACATTTGCCACATCCATTTCAACTGGAACTGCGTACCGTCGAGACGAACCGCCAGCGGTGCATGGCGCTGGAACATCCATTTAATCGCTTTTAAAGGTACACCTGGCGCTGCCCACGGCGCAGCATAGCCGGGGGAAATTTGCCCGGCATTCGCAGCACTGGTTTCCAGGGCGGCTCCTGACTCCCGATCAATGACGGTGACCTCATGTCCTGCCTGATTTAAGTACCAGGCGCTGGCAACGCCTACCACACCACTTCCCAGTATGACAACTCGCATAGCCACTCCGATAACGGTAGATACAGTAAAAGAATAATAATCTAATTACATCTTGATAACTCAGTTGAAAATATTATTCAACATACGGCTTTTTTATGGTGAGCTGGCTCACATCTCCCTGACTCTGCAGCAATATGGCATCTTTAGTATCTCCTGCTGAACACCCTTTTTAACCAGCATAAAATTCCGCTCAGAAGCGAATTACTGGCACTCTGATAATAAGAAATCGCAAAGAAAAAATTCTTCGGCGACGCGGTTTTTAACAGGTGTTCTATGCTTGAAATGAGGTGTTCCACACAGAGAGCACCGACAACAATGAGGTGCGCGTATGGCGACGATCGATTCTATGAATAAGGACACCACACGTTTGAGCGATGGACCCGACTGGACGTTTGACCTGCTGGATGTTTATCTGGCAGAGATAGACCGGGTAGCGAAACTCTATCGGCTGGATACCTACCCGCACCAGATTGAAGTGATCACCTCAGAACAGATGATGGATGCCTACTCCAGCGTCGGCATGCCAATTAACTATCCACACTGGTCATTCGGTAAAAAGTTTATCGAGACTGAACGGCTGTATAAGCACGGTCAGCAAGGACTGGCCTATGAAATCGTCATTAACTCTAACCCGTGTATCGCTTACCTGATGGAAGAGAACACTATCACCATGCAGGCACTTGTGATGGCCCACGCCTGCTATGGGCATAACTCTTTCTTCAAAAACAATTACTTATTCCGTAGCTGGACCGACGCCAGTTCGATTGTCGATTATCTGATTTTTGCCCGTAAATATATTACCGAGTGCGAAGAACGTTATGGCGTAGATGAAGTAGAGCGGCTTCTTGACTCCTGTCATGCGCTGATGAACTACGGTGTGGATCGGTACAAACGCCCGCAAAAAATCTCGCTGCAAGAAGAAAAAGCCCGGCAGAAAAGTCGCGAAGAGTATCTGCAAAGTCAGGTCAATATGCTCTGGCGTACCCTGCCGAAGCGCGAGGAAGAGAAAACGGTTGCTGAAGCGCGCCGCTATCCGCCCGAGCCACAAGAAAACCTGCTCTATTTTATGGAGAAAAATGCACCCCTGCTGGAATCATGGCAGCGTGAAATTCTGCGTATTGTGCGTAAGGTGAGCCAGTATTTTTATCCGCAAAAACAGACTCAGGTAATGAACGAAGGCTGGGCGACCTTCTGGCACTACACCATCCTTAACCATCTGTATGATGAAGGGAAAGTGACGGAACGTTTTATGCTGGAGTTTTTGCACAGCCACACCAATGTGGTTTTCCAGCCGCCCTATAACAGCCCGTGGTACAGCGGAATAAACCCGTATGCGCTTGGTTTCGCCATGTTCCAGGATATTAAACGGATTTGTCAGTCGCCAACGGAAGAAGACAAATACTGGTTCCCGGATATCGCCGGTTCTGACTGGCTGGACACATTACATTTTGCGATGCGTGATTTCAAAGATGAGAGCTTTATCAGTCAGTTCCTGTCACCGAAAGTGATGCGTGATTTCCGCTTCTTCACCGTGCTGGACGACGATCGGCATAATTATCTGGAGATTTCCGCTATTCATAATGAAGAAGGTTATCGGGAGATCCGTAACCGGTTATCGTCGCAATATAATTTAAGTAATCTGGAGCCGAATATTCAGATCTGGAACGTGGATTTGCGCGGCGACCGTTCGCTGACGCTGCGTTACATTCCACATAATCGCGCACCGCTGGATCGGGGGCGCAAAGAAGTGCTGAAGCATGTGCATCGCCTGTGGGGATTTGATGTGATGCTGGAACAGCAAAACGAAGACGGCAGCGTCGAGTTGCTGGAACGTTGCCCGCCGAGAATGGGAAATCTGTAAAAACAACAAAAAACCCCTCGTTTGAGGGGTTTGCTTTTTAAACGGAAGGGATTATCGCCCCTGAATGGCTAAATCACCCGGCAGATTTTTCTGCATCCGGTGCCAAATCTCGCCGCTCTCATGCCCATAGCGACGCACTGTTTCGTATACCTGATCGTGTGCGCCTTCACTGCACAACGCCGACAGTTTGTGGTAGAAGCCCAGCGCCAGACTGCGCGCTTCCGGATTGGCGAAATAGTGACGACCAATGCGCGTATACAGCCCTTTCATCCCGTTAAGGATCAGACCGTAAATCGGGTTGCCGGAAGCAAACGCCAGACCGCGGAATATGTTGTAATCCAGCTCGGCAAAGGCATCGGCGTGATCGGCCACTTCATTAGCGGTAGCCAGCACTTCCTGCGCTTTATCGGGATGTTGACGAAACGCGGTGCGAATAAAAATCGTTGAAATATTGGTACGCACCGACAGCAAATTATCAATAAGCTGCGGCACACTTTCGTGATCCAGTCGCGCCAGTGTTTCAAGGATATTTAAACCGGAGGTTTCCCAGAAATTATTCACCTTCGTCGGCTTGCCATGTTGAATGGTCAACCAGCCATCTCGTGCCAGGCGCTGTAACACTTCACGTAACGTAGTACGCGTCACGCCAATTAATTCTGAAAGTTCACGTTCTGCGGGCAAAATAGTCCCGGGAGGGAAGCGGTTATTCCAGATACTTTCAATAATGTACTCTTCCGCGAAACCCGCCGGGCTTTGCGCCTTAATGACCATAGTGAGATTTCCATAACACAGCAAAACAAAGTTGGACTCATCATACCAGAGGGCTAACTACGCTGATAGCAGACAAAAAGAAGAAAAAAGGGATCAAGGCTTCATTTTCCGCATCTCTTTACCCTTGACTATCAAGACTTGCCTCACTCCTGCCTGACCGTTAAGCTTTGCGTTTAAACATAAAAACATCATTGATTATTTGTAAGGTAAGGGAAACCATCATGGAGATCTCCTGGGGCCGCGCGCTATGGCGCAATTTTTTGGGCCAGTCCCCCGACTGGTACAAACTCGCCCTCATCATTTTCTTAATCGTAAATCCGTTAATTTTCCTCATCAGCCCTTTCGTCGCTGGCTGGTTGCTGGTAGCGGAATTTATTTTCACTCTGGCGATGGCCCTGAAATGCTACCCGCTACTCCCCGGTGGCCTGTTGGCTATCGAAGCGGTATTCATCGGCATGACCAGCGCGGAACACGTCCGTGAAGAGGTGGCGGCAAATCTTGAAGTCTTGCTGTTACTGATGTTTATGGTGGCGGGTATCTATTTTATGAAACAGCTGTTGCTGTTCATATTTACCCGTTTGCTGTTAAGCATTCGCTCCAAAATGCTGCTGTCGCTCTCTTTTTGCGTGGCAGCGGCGTTCCTCTCCGCGTTCCTCGATGCCTTAACCGTCGTGGCGGTGGTGATCAGCGTTGCCGTCGGTTTTTATGGTATTTATCACCGCGTAGCCTCTTCCCGTACTGAAGATACCGACCTGCAAGACGATAGTCATATCGACAAGCATTACAAAGTGGTTCTGGAACAGTTCCGTGGCTTTCTGCGTAGCCTGATGATGCATGCCGGTGTTGGCACCGCATTAGGCGGCGTGATGACCATGGTGGGCGAACCACAGAACCTGATCATCGCTAAAGCGGCTGGCTGGCATTTTGGCGATTTCTTCCTGCGCATGTCGCCGGTGACCGTTCCAGTTCTGATTTGTGGCCTGTTGACCTGCCTGCTGGTGGAGAAGCTACGTTGGTTTGGCTACGGCGAAACGCTGCCGGAGAAAGTCCGCGAAGTGCTGCAACAGTTTGACGATCAAAGTCGCCACCAGCGTACCCGTCAGGATAAAATTCGTCTGATTGTCCAGGCGATTATCGGCGTCTGGCTGGTCACCGCGCTGGCGTTGCATCTGGCGGAGGTTGGCTTGATTGGTTTGTCAGTCATTATTCTGGCGACATCATTGACCGGTGTCACCGATGAACATGCTATCGGTAAAGCCTTCACCGAATCTCTGCCATTCACCGCACTGTTGACGGTGTTTTTCTCGGTAGTCGCGGTGATTATCGACCAACAACTGTTTTCGCCGATTATTCAGTTTGTGTTGCAGGCATCGGAACATGCTCAGCTGTCGCTGTTCTATATTTTCAACGGTCTGCTGTCATCCATTTCGGATAACGTCTTCGTGGGGACGATTTATATCAACGAAGCGAAAGCGGCAATGGAAAGTGGCGCTATCACGTTGAAGCAATACGAGCTGCTGGCGGTCGCCATTAATACCGGTACCAATCTGCCCTCTGTCGCTACGCCGAACGGTCAGGCTGCGTTCCTGTTCCTGCTGACCTCCGCACTCGCGCCATTGATTCGCCTCTCTTATGGCCGCATGGTGTGGATGGCCCTGCCTTACACCTTCGTCCTGACACTCGTCGGACTACTTTGCGTCGAGTTTACGCTTGCCCCTGTAACCGAATGGTTTATGCAAATGGGCTGGATAGCAACGCTTTGATAACAACTTACCGGGCATATAAATGCCCGGTTTGCCTTTTCGCCCGATAATTGTCCAATTACCTCCTATTTTTGCTGCCTCCTGGTGGCGCAGCGAATGAATTGGTTTAAACTGCGCACTCTATGCATATTGCAGGGAAATGATTATGTTGCGATTTTTGAATCAATGTTCACAAGGTCGGGGCGCGTGGCTGTTGATGGCGTTTACCGCTCTGGCACTGGAACTGACGGCGCTGTGGTTCCAGCATGTGATGTTACTGAAACCTTGCGTGCTCTGTATTTATGAACGCTGCGCATTATTCGGCATTCTGGGTGCTGCGCTGATTGGCGCGATCGCCCCGAAAACTCCGCTGCGTTATGTAGCGATGATTATCTGGTTGTATAGTGCGTTCCGCGGTGTGCAGTTAACTTACGAGCACACCATGCTTCAGCTCTATCCTTCGCCGTTTGCGACCTGTGATTTTATGGTTCGTTTCCCTGACTGGCTGCCGCTGGATAAATGGGTACCGCAAGTGTTTGTCGCCTCTGGCGATTGCGCCGAGCGTCAGTGGGAATTTTTAGGTCTGGAAATGCCGCAGTGGCTGCTCGGTATTTTTATCGCTTACCTGATTGTCGCGGTGCTGGTGGTGATTTCCCAGCCGTTTAAAGCGAAAAAACGTGACCTGTTCGGTCGCTAATCCATTTGGCGCTCCTGCGGGAGCGCTTTTTGCTACCGCTATGTTCATTTGACCCGCAGTAAATCCGTACTTCGTGTTGTATAACGTGGTGAAAGCATGGCACGCTTCATCTGCCATTGTTGCTGGATCCCCTGCCCGGCAAAATAGAGTGTTCCTCTGCCCTCTTTAGCATTTAGCGTATCCATTATCGCCATCAATTGCTCACTCCCGGGGCGCGGTGCGTTGTCATCGAATAAATTGAGCTGCGCGACTCCCTGACTGAAGAAATCCCCCAGCATCACGCCCGCTTTTTGGTAGCGATGGCCCGCTTGCCAGATGGCATCCAGAGATCGCGTAGCGGCGTTAATGATATCCCTGCTGTCCTGAGTGGGCGTCAGCAGTTTTACCGACGCGCTATTGCCGTAATAAGGTTCATTGAGCGCAAATGGTGACGTCTTAATAAACGTGGAGATAAACCGACAATATTGATGCTCGCTGCGAAGTTTTTCCGCCGCCCGGGCAGCGTAACTACAAATGGCCTGCCGCATCGACGTATAATCCGTGATGCGTTCACCAAACGAGCGGGAACAGATAATTTCCTGCTTCGTCGGTGCAAACTCTTCCAGCTGCAAACAGGGTTCGCCGCGCAGTTCACGCACCGTTCTTTCGAGCACTACATTAAAATGTTTACGGATAAACCGGATATCTGTATCCGCCAAATCGAGAACGGTTTTGATCCCCATCGCGTCCAGTTTTTTGCTGATCCGCCGTCCAATCCCCCAGACTTCATCCACGGGGAGAGCAGACATTAATTTACGCTGGCGTTCCAGATTTGATAAATCCACCACCCCACCCGTCTGCCGCTGCCATTTTTTTGCCGCATGATTGGCAAGCTTAGCCAGCGTTTTGGTCTGGGCGATCCCCACACCAACAGTAAGATGGGTACGTTGTAGCACCGTTGCGCGAATTTCTCTGCCAAAATCAGTCAGATCGCGACAATTACGCACACCGGTCAGATCGCAGAATGCCTCATCAATACTGTAAATCTCGACGCGGGGCGATAGCTCTTCCAGCGTCGACATCACCCGATTGCTCATATCGGCGTAAAGCTCATAGTTACTGCTAAAGCAAACCACGCCACAGCGGCGAAACAGATCTTTTTGTTTGAACCAGGGATCGCCCATTTTAACGCCCAGCGCTTTTGCCTCGGCGTTGCGGGCAATAACACAACCGTCGTTATTAGATAAAACAACCACCGGTTTACCCCATAAATCAGGGCGAAACACCGTCTCACAACTGGCATAAAACGCGTTTACATCACAGAGGGCAAACATCAGCGCATCGCCTTAACGACGTGGATCACCACACCAAAGACATCCAGCGTATCTTCGCTACTGATGGTAATGGGTGAATATGCACTGTTCATGGGAATAAGCTGCACTGTCGGGCGTAGTTGCAATTTTTTCACCGTAAACTCGCCGTCAACAGCAGCGATGACAATATCACCATGGCTGGCGGTAATAGCGCTATCGACAATCAGTAAATCACCGTCACTAATCCCACCGTCAATCATAGAATCACCACTTGCTTTGACGAAGTAAGTCGCGCTGGGGTGCTGGATCAACAGTTGATTCAGATCGATGCGCTGTTCAACGTAATCTGCGGCCGGTGAAGGAAAGCCACACTGAACAAGATCGCTAAATAGCGGAAAAGTCACAATTTCGCGGAGATCCGCAGGCTTGATAAACAACATAATAATCTGCCTGAAGTTATACTGTTTTTATATACAGTAGTCTGTTCTTGCCAGCAGATCAATACTGATTCAGGCTATCAATATTTGTCGCTGCATAGACTGCTGATTTTTCGTTCTCTTATCCTGTGCTCACGCGGCCTTCTGGCGACGACGCTCATCCAGCAGAAATGAAAAATATCACCCGGCTAAAAATAGAATAGAAGCATTCGCCATAATGACATTAAACATTGTTTGATATTTATCATATTAATAGAAATAAAGACATTGACGCATCTCACCCGCCTAACTATGAATTAGATGAAGTAAAATTCATTAATAGTTGTAAAACAGGGGTTTCATTACAATTTATATATTTAAAGAGGCGAATGATTATGACTGAAATCGTTGCAGATAAAACGGTAGAGGTAGTTAAAAACGCAATCGAAACCGCAGATGGAGCATTAGACCTTTATAATAAATATCTCGATCAGGTCATCCCCTGGCAGACCTTCGATGAAACCATAAAAGAGCTAAGTCGCTTTAAACAGGAGTATTCACAGGCAGCCTCCGTTTTAGTTGGCGATATTAAAACCTTACTTATGGATAGCCAGGATAAGTATTTTGAAGCAACCCAAACGGTGTATGAATGGTGTGGTGTTGCGACGCAATTGCTCGCAGCATATATTTTGCTATTTGATGAGTACAATGAGAAGAAAGCATCCGCCCAGAAAGACATTCTCATTAAGGTGCTGGATGACGGCATCACGAAGCTGAATGAAGCGCAAAAATCTCTGCTGGTAAGCTCACAAAGTTTCAACAACGCTTCCGGAAAACTGCTGGCGTTAGATAGCCAGTTAACCAATGATTTTTCAGAAAAAAGCAGCTATTTCCAGTCACAGGTAGATAAAATCAGGAAGGAAGCGTATGCCGGTGCCGCAGCCGGTGTCGTCGCCGGTCCATTTGGATTAATCATTTCCTATTCTATTGCTGCGGGCGTAGTTGAAGGGAAACTGATTCCAGAATTGAAGAACAAGTTAAAATCTGTGCAGAGTTTCTTTACCACCCTGTCTAACACGGTTAAACAAGCGAATAAAGATATCGATGCTGCCAAATTGAAATTAACCACCGAAATAGCCGCCATCGGGGAGATAAAAACGGAAACTGAAACAACCAGATTCTACGTTGATTATGATGATTTAATGCTTTCTTTGCTAAAAGAAGCGGCAAAAAAAATGATTAACACCTGTAATGAGTATCAGAAAAGACACGGTAAGAAGACACTCTTTGAGGTACCTGAAGTCTGATAAGCGATTATTCTCTCCATGTACTCAAGGTATAAAGTTTATCACATTTAAAAATACAGACGTTTTTTAAAGATTGAGAGTTACCTGTTAATAATAAGGTATCGGGTAACTCTCATTATGACAGAGCGCTTTCAAAAACAGGGCTACGAAATGGCGAGCATCCAGACGTATATTAAGAAAGCCCCCATCAACATCTATTAAATTTATCACTGCGCCCAGTCAGGTTTATTTAAGATATGATCCTGCCAGTCAATCACTTCTGATTCTTTCACTGCGATATGACGCACAGAGATACGTTCGCCATGCATTGCCGCTTTCGAACCAGTAAGCAGCGGATGCCACGCAGGTAAATCTTTACCTTCCGCCAGCAAGCGATAAGCGCAGGTTATTGGCAACCATTCGAATGTTGGCAGATTTTCACGGGTTAGTTTAATGCAGTCGGGTTCAAACTCGAAACGACGCTCGTAGTTCCGACATTGACAGGTTTTAATATTGAGCTGGCGACAGGCGACGTTAGTGAAGTAGATTTCGTCGGTGTCTTCATCCATCAGTTTATGCAGGCAACACTGACCGCAACCATCACACAACGACTCCCATTCCGCATCGCTCATTTCGTCCAGGGTTTTACTTTGCCAGAAAGGTACATCGCTCATCAGGTGTTCCGCCATTACGTTAAAACGCACCTTATAACCAGTCTGGCACAGCGATGCAAGTTTTGCCGCCGCTTTCAGGCGGCAAAAAGTATTACAAAACGCGAGTTGTCAAAGAATGTCCATCGAAAGTAACCGTCAGCTCATCACCGCTTTGCAAGGGGCCGACGCCATCAGGCGTGCCTGTCAGCACAACGTCACCGGCCTTGAGGGTAAAAAACTTGCTCATATAAGCGATCAGCGGAACGATTTTATGGATCATGTCCGCAGTCGTACCTTGCTGGCGTTGTTCGCCGTTGACGCTCAGGCCCAGCACTGTATTTTGCGGATCGCCGGTGAATTCCGCCGCTGGAATAAACCCGGATAGCGGACAAGAGTTATCAAACGCTTTGGCCTTTTCCCACGGCTGCCCGGCTTTCTTCATTTTTCCCTGAACATCACGCAATGTCAGATCGAGCGCCACGCCGTAACCGGCAATTGCTTTGCGGACATGCTCTTCCGTAGCCTGACGTAGCGTCGCGCCAATCAACACCGCCAGTTCGACTTCATGATGAACTGAACCGAAATCGGAAGGGATCGCCAATGGCTGCCGCAGATCGCACAGTGCCGTCTCTGGTTTAATAAACAGCACTGGCTCTTCGGGCACTGCACTGCCCATCTCTTTAATATGTTTGGCATAGTTACTGCCAACACAGACTACTTTACTCACCGGATAATCCAGCAGCGCACCTTGCCAGTTGTGATGTTGATACATAATGTTCCCCTCACTTATCGTGGATATGAAAACCCGCGCCGACAAAGATAATGCCACCGCCGGATATCGGTTATTTGTTAGTGTCGTCTGTTTTCTGCCCCATTACGGAAAGATGTTGCTTCAGCAAATCTTCGGGGGGTGGCGGTAACTGCAGATAGTAACCTTGCTCGGTTAATGCCAGTTTAACCTTCTCAATATCGGCATTGACCAATTTCTTCCGCCCATCCAGCGGCAGAATCATCGCTAACTGGGGCTGACCAAAACCTTTCATCAGTTCCTCAGGAACACGCGAAAAATCGTCTTTTTTTTCGACATATAAATAGGTCTGGTCACGCTTGCTGCTTCGATAAATCACACAAAACATACATTTACTCTTTAAAATGCCAGGTTTTGGCATAAGCTAACATCAATGAAACCCGCGCCACAAGCCAGCCAGCTGTAGATTTCTGCGGTTTGTTCAATCCATGCGCCCTATATAAGTAATCCCCGGCAAGAATACCGCACCAGGATTTTACCGAATACAGGAAAGCCACTGGAATTCCCCCGTAAGGAATTGTTATATTATAACAGTTCATCGTACTCATTCTGAACAGGAGACTACCTATGAAAATCAAGGGCATCAGTAAGGGTGTATTGCTACTTGCACTGCTAACCTCTACGAGCTTTGCTGCAGGTAAGAATGTCAATGTTGAGTTCAGAAAAGGTCATAGCAGCGCTCAGTACTCCGGCGAAATAAAGGGATATGATTACGATACATATACCTTCTATGCCAAAAAAGGCCAGAAAGTGCATGTGAGTATCTCTAATGAAGGCGCTGATACTTACCTCTTCGGACCAGGGATCGATGATTCTGTTGATTTATCCAGATATTCCCCAGAACTCGATAGTCACGGACAATACGCACTCCCAGCTTCTGGCAAATATGAGCTGCGTGTGCTGCAAACTCGAAATGACGCCCGTAAAAACAAAACTAAAAAATATAACGTTGATATTCAAATTAAGTAAATGTCAATCGACGGGGACTCTCCCCGTCATAAACGTTATCGCCCCCACGCCTCTCTGTCGCTCAAGAGGTTAATGACGAATATAAAGAAGGCTATGCGACGACGAGCGGAAAATACAGAATAGAACATAATGTAAACAAGACATCACTCACGACACATAAATAACATCTTTGTGGTGGTTTGATTGATTTTCCCACTCCGCTGACCATCCATACCAAAATAGCGATCATCACGACATAATTTTTCTTTAACATCGCAAAATACACCGTTAGAGAATGTAAATTGGCTGGGATCGTAGCCTTCTACTGATTGCAAGTTATCCGCAGCTTTTTCACCGAGATATTTCCTTGTTAACTCAGGGGAAATACCATCTGAGTCAACACAAATATACGGGTCGCAAACAACGCCGCACGCCGGCGATTGAAGTCCGCCGGCGTCATTTCCAGACGCCATTGATGAGAACATCATCCCCACACCTGACAATCCGATATAAAAAATACGCATCATATTCATAGCACATCCTGAGAAACCAACCGTACAACACTTATGCTCATTTCATCATCAACTCATAATCAAAACCGCTGACCTGGACGAGTTACGATGACCTGACAGAAGCATCAGACATCTTCTGCGGATTCTATGATAGAGCAATTCTTCAGCTGATATTAAGATAAAGGTGGCCGTCTTTTATGGCGTTGAAAGAAATGTAAAGTTAAGAAAGCTTAGCGATGGTGAAAAAATATGCTTGCCTCAACACTGGATATTTAAACAGTTCTCATGAGATTGTCACGATTAGAGTGCAGAAAAAGGAAGCGTAAATAAGAACAATCAAAAGTACGACGGCAATAGGTTGATTGACAAGGATATTTTTTAAGCTATGAATCAGCGTCATTTATCACAGAATAGACTTTTACTCTGAATAAATGGGAGGGTGACTTGCCTCAATATAATCCAGACTATAACATGCCTTATAGTCTTCGGAACATCATCGCGCGCTGGCGATGATTAATAGCTAATTGAGTAAGGCCAGGATGTCAAACACGCCAATCGAGCTTAAAGGCAGTAGCTTCACTTTATCTGTGGTTCATCTGCATGAGGCAGAACCTAAGGTTATTCATCAGGCGCTGGAAGACAAAATCGCTCAGGCCCCCGCATTTTTAAAACATGCCCCTGTTGTACTCAACGTCAGTGCACTTGAAGACCCGGTAAACTGGTCAGCGATGCATAAGGCTGTTTCGGCAACCGGTTTGCGGGTTATTGGCGTAAGTGGCTGCAAAGATGCGCAACTTAAAGCCGAAATTGAAAAGATGGGGCTGCCTATCCTGACGGAAGGAAAGGAAAAAGCGCCGCGTCCAGCTCCCGCACCGCAGGCTCCAGCGCAAAATACAACGCCGGTCACAAAAACGCGTTTAATAGATACCCCGGTGCGTTCCGGTCAGCGTATTTATGCTCCACAATGTGATCTGATTGTTACAAGCCACGTTAGCGCTGGGGCCGAATTGATTGCCGATGGTAACATTCATGTTTATGGCATGATGCGCGGTCGTGCGCTGGCAGGGGCAAGTGGTGACCGGGAAACGCAAATATTTTGTACGAACCTGATGGCGGAACTGGTGTCCATCGCAGGTGAATACTGGCTGAGTGATCAAATCCCAGCAGAATTTTATGGCAAAGCAGCGCGACTACAGTTAGTCGAAAACGCTTTGACCGTTCAACCGTTAAATTGATCCCTTTTTAACAAGGAATTTCTATGGCACGCATTATTGTTGTTACTTCGGGCAAAGGGGGTGTTGGTAAGACAACCTCCAGCGCGGCCATCGCCACTGGTTTGGCCCAGAAGGGAAAGAAAACTGTCGTGATAGATTTTGATATCGGCCTGCGTAATCTCGACCTGATTATGGGTTGTGAACGCCGGGTCGTTTACGATTTCGTCAACGTCATTCAAGGCGATGCAACGCTAAATCAGGCGTTAATTAAAGATAAGCGTACTGAAAATCTCTATATTCTTCCGGCATCGCAAACACGCGATAAAGATGCCCTTACCCGTGAAGGGGTCGCCAAAGTTCTTGATGATCTGAAAGCGATGGACTTTGAATTTATCGTTTGTGACTCCCCGGCAGGGATTGAAACCGGTGCGTTAATGGCACTCTATTTTGCAGACGAAGCCATTATTACCACCAACCCGGAAGTCTCCTCAGTACGCGACTCTGACCGTATTTTAGGCATTCTGGCGTCGAAATCACGCCGCGCAGAAAATGGCGAAGAGCCTATTAAAGAGCATCTGCTGTTAACGCGTTATAACCCAGGCCGCGTGAGCAGAGGTGACATGTTGAGCATGGAAGATGTGCTGGAGATCCTGCGCATCAAACTCGTCGGCGTGATTCCTGAGGATCAATCAGTATTGCGCGCCTCTAACCAGGGTGAACCGGTCATTCTCGACATTAACGCCGATGCGGGTAAAGCCTACGCAGATACCGTAGAACGTCTGTTGGGAGAAGAACGTCCTTTCCGCTTCATTGAAGAAGAGAAGAAAGGCTTCCTCAAACGCTTGTTCGGAGGATAAGTTATGGCATTACTCGATTTCTTTCTCTCGCGGAAGAAAAACACGGCCAACATTGCAAAAGAACGGCTGCAGATTATTGTTGCTGAACGCCGTCGCAGCGATGCAGAACCGCATTATCTGCCGCAGTTGCGTAAAGATATTCTTGAGGTCATTTGTAAATACGTACAAATTGATCCTGAGATGGTAACCGTACAGCTTGAGCAAAAAGATGGCGATATTTCTATTCTTGAGCTGAACGTGACCTTACCGGAAGCAGAAGAGCTGAAATAAGCCCGCTGTAAAAGCGCATTTATCTTTAAGGCAGAGTCATCTCTGCCTTGAGTTTTTCATTCCTCTCATCCACGTTTAGTAAGCGCGGCGAGCATTCTTGCTGATGCGACGCATTGCTTCCCCCCCTTTACACCTTAATGCCGTTCCCCCCACACAGAACAAATTGTTTATACCTGGCTGAGTAAATAACCTTATTGTTAGTATTGGTATGCTGGGAGATGATAACCCCGCAATTTCATTATTCATTGTTCTCCCATAGGATGAGGTTTCCCGCCGTAACTGGCGGGCTTTTTTTGCCGCAGAATTTTCCCTTTTAACATCCTGTAAACGGAAACTGCGCCGAAGCGCAGTTTAAGCGTTGATGGTCAGAACGACCAGTTCACACCAGCCACCGCGTTCCACGGGGATTCCACACCGGCACCATGGCTATACC
>NZ_PTRX01000060.1:0-5052 GCF_002966045.1 Escherichia sp. MOD1-EC5189
ATTTAATATATATCGCAGGACTTATTTTAATTAATTACTCAAACGCTGCGGATGGGTATAAACCGTTGCCCGACCCGGCTTACAAAAGCCCACCAGCGTCAAATTACAGCGCTCAGCCACTTCTACGGCAAGCGTGGTCGCGGCAGACACCGCAAACAAAATTTCTACGCCGCACATCGCTGACTTTTGCACCATTTCATAACTGGCACGACTGGAAACCAGCACCGCACCTTGCTGCCAGCTTTCCCCTTCTTGCGCCCGGCGACCTAACAGTTTATCCAGCGCCACATGGCGACCCACGTCTTCATGCCCGCCGACCAGTTCGCCAGATGGCAACATCCAGGCAGCGGCGTGAGTACAACCTGTCAGTTGCCCCACTGGCTGGAAATCATTGAGATGGCGTAATGCATCATCCAGTTTGTTGAGATCAAATGTCTGAGTGAACGGCAGCGGCTGCACCGGTTTACCGATGTCATTAAGTTGCTCCACGCCGCATACGCCACAGCCCGTACGCCCCGCCAGCGCCCGGCGACGTTCCTTCAACCCCATAAAGCGGCGGCTGGAAAGCTCAATTTGAACTTCAAGACCATTACAGGAAGGAACGACATCCATGCCAAAGATATCGCGCGGACTTTCGATTATCCCCTCGGAAAGCGAAAAACCGAGCGCAAAGTACTCAAGGTCTTTGGGCGACGCCATCATCACCACATGCGAAATGCCGTTGTAGACCAGCGCAACGGGAACTTCTTCCGCCACCTCATCTAACCGTGGGTGTTGTAAATCATCACGCCGCCATAACTCAATTTGACGGACACCTGTGATATTTGTCACATTTTCGATTTCTTTTTGCTGTGTTTTTTTCACTTTCTCTTAACCAGATAAGAACACACACACCAACATTATGGTATTCTGTTACAAACCCTTCCTGGATGGAGGGAAATTGAGCCAATTCTGGACCTTTGCGGCCCCTTCCGCAAAGAAAAATAACTCCCACTCCCTGCACACGCAGCAAGCGAATGTAAATGGGACGTGACAATGTCGAAACAAGGAGCAATCCATGCAGGTCAGCAGAAGGCAGTTCTTTAAGATCTGCGCTGGCGGTATGGCAGGCACCACGGCAGCGGCACTGGGTTTTGCACCCAGCGTAGCACTCGCGGAAACCCGGCAGTATAAACTGCTGCGCACCCGCGAAACCCGTAATACCTGCACCTATTGTTCCGTAGGCTGTGGGCTGTTGATGTACAGCCTCGGTGACGGAGCAAAAAACGCCAAAGCATCTATCTTCCATATCGAAGGTGACCCGGATCACCCGGTCAACCGCGGTGCACTTTGTCCGAAAGGCGCTGGTCTGGTGGATTTCATCCACTCCGAAAGCCGTCTGAAGTTCCCGGAATACCGTGCCCCTGGTTCTGATAAATGGCAGCAAATCAGTTGGGAAGAGGCGTTTGATCGCATTGCCAAACTGATGAAAGAAGACCGCGATGCTAACTACATTGCGCAAAACGCCGAAGGCGTGACTGTTAACCGCTGGCTCTCCACCGGGATGCTGTGTGCTTCCGCGTCGAGTAACGAAACCGGCTATTTAACGCAAAAATTCTCCCGCGCGCTGGGTATGCTCGCGGTCGACAACCAGGCGCGTGTCTGACACGGACCAACGGTAGCAAGTCTTGCTCCAACATTTGGTCGCGGTGCGATGACCAACCACTGGGTCGACATCAAGAACGCCAACCTCGTCGTGGTGATGGGCGGTAACGCCGCTGAAGCACACCCGGTCGGGTTCCGCTGGGCGATGGAAGCCAAAATTCACAACGGCGCGAAGCTGATTGTGATCGATCCTCGCTTTACGCGTACGGCGGCGGTGGCTGACTACTATGCCCCTATTCGTTCCGGTACTGACATTGCTTTCCTGTCAGGCGTATTGCTGTACCTGCTGAACAATGAAAAATTCAACCGCGAATACACCGAAGCCTATACCAACGCCAGCCTGATCGTGCGTGAGGATTACGGCTTTGAAGATGGCCTGTTCACCGGCTACGACGCGGAAAAACGCAAGTACGATAAATCCTCCTGGACTTACGAACTGGACGAAAACGGCTTCGCCAAACGCGATACCACGCTGCAACATCCGCGCTGCGTGTGGAACTTGCTGAAACAGCACGTTTCCCGTTATACGCCAGATGTGGTTGAAAACATCTGTGGCACGCCGAAAGACGCGTTCCTGAAAGTCTGCGAATACATCGCAGAGACCAGTGCTCACGATAAAACTGCCTCGTTCCTTTACGCGCTCGGCTGGACGCAACACTCCGTTGGTGCGCAGAACATTCGTACGATGGCGATGATCCAGCTACTGCTCGGCAATATGGGGATGGCAGGCGGCGGCGTTAACGCCCTGCGCGGTCACTCCAACATTCAGGGGCTGACGGACCTGGGGCTGCTGTCGCAGAGCCTGCCAGGTTACATGACGCTGCCAAGCGAGAAGCAGACCGATCTGCAAACCTACCTTGCCGCCAACACGCCAAAACCACTGCTGGAAGGCCAGGTTAACTACTGGGGCAATTACCCGAAATTCTTCGTCTCCATGATGAAGGCCTTCTTTGGTGATAAAGCGACGGCAGAAAACAGCTGGGGCTTTGACTGGTTGCCGAAGTGGGATAAAGGCTACGACGTCCTGCAATACTTCGAGATGATGAAAGAAGGCAAGGTCAATGGCTATATCTGCCAGGGCTTTAACCCTGTAGCCTCATTCCCGAACAAAAACAAAGTGATCGGTTGTCTGTCGAAACTGAAGTTCCTCGTGACCATCGACCCGCTGAACACTGAAACCTCCAACTTCTGGCAGAACCACGGTGAGCTGAACGAAGTGGACTCGTCGAAGATCCAGACCGAAGTGTTCCGTCTGCCATCGACCTGCTTCGCGGAAGAGAACGGTTCTATCGTTAACTCCGGTCGCTGGTTACAGTGGCACTGGAAAGGCGCCGACGCCCCGGGGATTGCGCTGACTGACGGCGAGATCCTCTCCGGTATCTTCCTGCGCTTGCGCAAGATGTACGCCGAACAGGGTGGCGCGAACCCGGACCAGGTGCTGAACATGACCTGGAACTACGCCATCCCGCATGAGCCGAAGTCGGAAGAAGTGGCGATGGAGAGCAACGGTAAGGCGCTGGCCGATATTACCGATCCGGCAACCGGGGCGGTTATCGTCAAGAAAGGCCAACAACTTAGCTCGTTCGCACAACTGCGCGATGACGGTACCACCTCCTGTGGCTGCTGGATTTTCGCCGGTAGCTGGACGCCAGAGGGCAACCAGATGGCACGCCGTGATAACGCCGATCCGTCTGGCCTCGGTAACACGCTGGGCTGGGCATGGGCATGGCCGCTTAACCGCCGCATTCTGTATAACCGCGCCTCCGCAGATCCGCAGGGTAACCCGTGGGATCCGAAGCGTCAGTTGCTGAAATGGGACGGCACCAAATGGACCGGCTGGGATATTCCGGACTACAGCGCAGCGCCTCCGGGCAGTGGCGTCGGGCCGTTTATCATGCAGCAGGAAGGCATGGGGCGTCTGTTTGCCCTCGATAAGATGGCGGAAGGTCCGTTCCCGGAACACTACGAGCCGTTTGAAACGCCGCTGGGAACTAACCCACTGCATCCAAACGTTATCTCGAACCCGGCTGCACGTATCTTTAAAGACGACGCCGAAGCATTGGGTAAAGCCGATAAGTTCCCGTATGTCGGAACCACCTATCGTCTGACCGAGCACTTCCACTACTGGACCAAACACGCGCTGTTGAATGCGATTTTGCAGCCAGAGCAGTTTGTGGAAATCGGGGAGTCGCTGGCGAATAAACTTGGCATTGCCCAGGGCGATACCGTGAAAGTCTCCTCCAACCGTGGCTATATCAAAGCCAAAGCGGTGGTGACCAAACGTATTCGCACGCTGAAAGCGAATGGCAAAGATATCGATACCATCGGTATTCCGATTCACTGGGGCTATGAAGGTGTTGCGAAAAAAGGCTTTATTGCCAATACGTTAACGCCATTCGTTGGTGATGCGAACACGCAGACGCCGGAGTTTAAGTCCTTCCTTGTGAATGTGGAAAAGGTGTAACGGAGACGACATATGGCTTATCAATCTCAAGATATCATTCGTCGTTCCGCGACTAACGGTCTGACCCCCGCGCCTCAGGCGCGGGACTTCCAGGAAGAAGTGGCGAAACTCATCGACGTCACCACCTGTATCGGCTGTAAAGCCTGTCAGGTGGCGTGTTCAGAGTGGAACGACATTCGCGATACCGTCGGTAATAACATTGGGGTGTACGACAACCCCAATGATTTAAGCGCCAAATCGTGGACGGTAATGCGCTTCTCGGAAGTGGAGCAGAACGACAAACTGGAATGGCTGATCCGCAAAGACGGCTGTATGCACTGTTCCGATCCAGGCTGCCTGAAAGCGTGCCCGGCGGAAGGAGCAATTATTCAGTATGCCAACGGTATCGTCGACTTCCAGTCCGAGCAGTGCATCGGCTGCGGTTATTGCATTGCGGGCTGTCCGTTCGACATTCCGCGCCTCAACCCGGAAGACAACCGCGTCTACAAATGTACACTGTGCGTTGACCGCGTGGTGGTTGGGCAAGAACCGGCCTGTGTGAAAACCTGCCCGACGGGGGCGATTCACTTCGGTACGAAAGAGTCGATGAAAACGCTGGCGAGCGAGCGCGTGGCTGAGCTGAAAACCCGTGGTTACGACAATGCGGGTCTGTACGATCCGGCAGGCGTGGGTGGTACACACGTTATGTACGTGCTGCACCATGCTGACAAGCCGAATCTGTATCATGGCTTGCCGGAGAACCCGGAAATCAGCGAAACCGTGAAATTCTGGAAAGGCATCTGGAAACCGCTCGCAGCTGTTGGCTTTGCGGCTACCTTCGCAGCCAGTATCTTCCACTACGTGGGTGTCGGTCCGAACCGTGCGGATGAGGAAGAGAATAATCTGCACGAAGAGAAAGACGAGGATCGCAAATGAAACGACGTGACACCATCGTGCGCTACACC
>NZ_PTRX01000061.1:0-4841 GCF_002966045.1 Escherichia sp. MOD1-EC5189
CCACGGGAATATCTGCGACAGCGGACCAGTAATGGGTTAAGTGATAACAGGTGTCTGGAAATATAGGGGCAAATCCATTGTGTAAATGTTAACAAATGTGCGTTTTATTTGATCTGATTCGCTGTTTGAGCGTCCAAAACAACGGTATATATAATCCTTTACTATATGACATATGTGAGGAAAAATGGGTTTTCGTAGCGCATCAATTCTTACGTTGATTATTAGTGGGATTATTATCGGGTGCACTGATGCTGTATCGACAAATTATCATGACCGTACATCATATTACTCCGATAAAGCAATAGAGACACAGTATGTGAGTTCATCTGAACGTACTTCTGATGTTAGTGAGGATATCCGTCTGTATGCCCATCAAATCAAGAGCGCCATCGAAAAACAGTTCGGGGATGCGAGTAAGTATTCAGGAAAAGAGTGTACACTGAGAATGCATATGGCCCCGAATGGCCTTCTACTGGAGGTTAAAAGAGAAAGTGGAGACCTCGATTTATGTCGTGAAGCGATGAATGCGATAAAGAATGCTGATATACCTGCCCCCCCTTCGCCGGAAGTATATAAAGTATTTCAAAATGGGGTGCTGGATTTTAAACCCTGATATTTATTGTTTTGTAATAAACGGTTTCGGCTTAGGTTTGTTCTGACACAACTACGGCACTGAGCTAAATCTAGCGGATAGTCAGCTCTGAGCCAGTGGCGGACGTAACAACTACTATTGCTGAGATTTTAATGGATTGAGGAGCAAGAAGTGGGATTAAAGAAAATCGTTATGTTGACTTTTTGGGTCAGTTTTGTTGCGGGATGCACACCTTTACACCCTTCAGATTGCCACAAAACTACTGCTACAGGTAGTTGCAGTTCAGGACGCTGGGATGATCAGGATGAATGGGGGGCGCAAGCGCGGGGAATCAGAGCTGCAATTAATGCCAAACTTGATGAGCCGCATAACTGGAAAGGGAAAAAATGCAGGTTGCATATGGAATTCTCTCAGGATGGCACGGCGTTAAAAATATCTACCAGTAACGGTGATAAAGCCTATTGCGAAGCGATAAAGTCCGCAGCTCATAAAGCCAAATTTCCGGCCTTCAACAATCCGGAAGTCTACAGAGATTTTCAGAAATCTGGCTTTGACATGCGAGGTTAGCTCTTCAATTACTATATCTCATTCATAGCAAACTGACAGATTTGATGATGTTCTATATACGAAACCTGTGATGTCAAGTCTGAGCTAATACAAATAAACATAATATCAGAGAAATACATTTTATTAGCTCGCTACGGCGAGCTTTTTATATTGCATCGTCTCCAGCATATATATCAATTAAGGCTCTGATTGATGTGTCTGGAAGCCTACACATAATAACTATGCCATCCGTTCCGTGCGGAGGTGAGGCTATGAAATCCATGGACAAAATTTCAACAGGCATTGCCTACGGCACCTCCGCAGGCAGTGCTGGCTACTGGTTTTTACAGCTGCTCGATAAAGTCACGCCCTCACAGTGGGCAGCAATAGGTGTGCTGGGTAGCCTGGTATTTGGCCTGCTGACGTACCTGACAAACCTTTATTTCAAGATTAAAGAAGACAAGCGTAAGGCTGCACGGGGAGAGTAATTCAATGACTCAAAAATATGAACTGATTGTGAAAGGGATCCGCAATTTTGAGAATAAAGTTACGGTAACTTTAGCGTTACGGGACAAAGAACGCTTTGACGGTGAAATTTTTGACCTGGACATCTCGCTGGACCGTGTTGAAGGTGCCGCGCTGGAGTTTTATGAGGCAGCAGCCAGAAGGAGCATCAGACAGGTCTTCCTGGATGTTGCTGCCGGGTTATGTGAAGGGGATGAGCTGTCGCCGGAAAAGCGCCCCATAATTTTAGAGGCGCAGAATGTGTGGATAACCTACAAAGGAAAGCTACCGGGAAGAATTACTGGTTCTCTGAAGACTCCGCCGAAATGGTAATTTCACCAGCATATTTTTCTTCCAGTAATACCGCCAGCCACTTGAAAGAATTTTGTTGTTGCTGGGACCATTTGGGGTTGAGTGATTCAAGCTGGAGCGATGCCAGTGTTGGTTGCATTTGTTCCTTGGGAATTGAGAATGCCAGATATGAAAATGCGACAGTAAGGGCATTTACATCATCCCGAAGCTTGGAAATGCAGTCGAGCAACTCCTGTAGAGAAATGGTGCTATTGTCCATAAACAATCCTCTCTATTGTATTTAACTATTCCTTGCCTGATTCAACAGGCCGGGACAGATAAACATATCCAGGGTTCAGAAACCGATAAATCCTGATAAATATCCATGAACGTAAAAATCAGATACGGCCTGTCGGCTGCCGTTCTGGCACTGATTGCCGTCGGTGCGCCTGCGCCTGATATTCTCGACCAGTTTCTGAATGAAAAAGAAGGTAACCACACAACGGCATACCGCGATGGTTCCGGCATCTGGACCATCTGTCGGGGTGCCACGGTGGTGGATGGAAAACCCGTTTTTCCCGGTATGAAACTGTCGAAGGAAAAATGCGACCAGGTTAACGCCATTGAACGGGATAAGGCGCTGGCATGGGTGGAGCGCAATATTAAAGTGCCACTGACCGAACCACAGAAAGCGGGTATAGCGTCATTTTGTCCCTATAACATTGGCCCCGGTAAGTGTTTCCCGTCGACGTTTTATAAGCGGCTGAATGCCGATGATCGTAAGGGGGCATGCGAGGCGATTCGCTGGTGGATAAAAGATGGTGGGCGTGATTGCCGCCTGACAAAAGGGCAGAAGAATGGCTGTTATGGGCAGGTCGAGCGGCGCGATCAGGAAAGCGCACTGGCGTGCTGGGGGCTGGAGCAATGAAAATTAATCCGGATCTTATAGGCGTTGTCGTTATTGCTGGCCTTTCGGTCGCTCTCGTCAAGAGTTGCTCTCACGCCAGTAATCTTCAGAGCGATAACGACGTTCTGCGAAGTGACAACTCTATGCTGGGGCAGGTAATCGCCACCCAGGCATTCAACTTCAATCGATTCAATCAGGTTGCAGAACATGCCAACAGTCTTAACTCCCTGATCGACACCAGCACCGAAAAAACCGTAATCGAATACCGGGAGATTCTCCGCCGTGAAAAAACCTGTGATCTGCCTGTTCCTGCTGATATCGCTGGTGGGTTGCTCGAATACACGTACCGTTTACGTGCCAGCGCCATGCACACCGATACCGGCAGACCTAATGAAGCCTATGATCGTACCGCTACCACCAGCTCAATGACCTACTGCCAAGCTGTCTTGTGGATTAAGCCGCTACTGGCGTTGATAGAAAAAGGAAATAATAATTTTTCGAGTATTCGTGAAATTGATGAGTTGCGTTACAGACCATCTGAGCATGGCCAGTAAGGTTGCAGGAAATTTAAAATCTGGCGATGAAATTTAATATTAGAAATTCATTGCCTAGTGAGATTAATAATGGGCATCCCTTTGTGACGATAAGCTTTAACACATTCACAAAGGGATATTTAATATAGGGTGGTTAATTCCCACTTGCTGTGGTGTTTAGGGGGTAATTCAAATCTTATCTAACTCATTATAGGCTTCGATAATAAAAATTCTGATTTTAATAAGGCATGATTCAATGAAAGGAATTACTTCATGGTCATTCCCATGGAATCTTATTTTTTTCTCTTCGGTAATGACTATGTTTAAAGGTACACCATTACCACTTCTTTGTAATTTCCCATTTTCGAAAGTAAAGTCTTCTAATTTTTTGCCATTGATGTGGTTGTTTTTAAAGAGAATTTTTGCTGAGCTTCCTGCTGTGATTAAACCAAAACCATCTACGCTCACACTTAGGTCTTTAACAGAACTCTCTTCTCTTAAGGGGATTGGTTGTCTGTGCTTTACTTCATTAGTGAGATTACACATCATTTCCAACCAAGATTCGCCAGTGTGATAATCCTGTATAGAAGTAAAAATTTTATATAATGGAGAAGATGATGGTGGGTTTATTTTTAGCGTCTTTGAGAAAAATTTATCAATAAACTCTTTTTTTCCGTAAGGGAAATATATTTTGGGGCGCTCATCATTACTGCGTGGAGAAATATATTTATCATAGGTATCATTAGCGAGATACTCTAAGGAACTTCGTAAGTTTTCCAAAATAGCTTTGACTTTTACAGGCTTGATATGCTGTGTCTGTCTCATTATGTCAAGACTTTCTTCAACTTCTTGCAATAAGTCCAACGAGCCTTCTCTAGACATACAGGTAATTCTCCTTTATGAATTTTCAACATGTTATAACTAATAATATATTTATCATATAACTGTATGAATAAATTGTGAGATTAGTAATGCAAGTTTCTATCCATAGTGTTCTCTAAGTACCCGCTTCCATCATGTTGTTACGGACGGTATGGCTAAAACAAAGCACCTGAAGTTAAACGTTCTGAACTTTATGCTCGTTGAGCATATGAATTATCTGTAACCCGATGCGCTGGTTGTGGTTCACATTGATGGTCGTAATCAGCAGCGGTGGTGCCTGATGGCATGCAACTTCTTACTTATAAAACTTCGTATGGAATTGTTGCCATAACGAGCCCAGCTTAGCAGTTTTTAATGGGTCCTCCCGGCAGTGTGTCCTGCCACGGGGCGGGAGCGTCGCGGAAAAAGGCTAGTTTTTGAAATTTCATTCGTCATCACCACTACTGTAATGTATTGATATTACAGTGGTTTTATTTTTGTGGTGTCGATTTTGATTGTTTTTTGTTCATCACTAACACCGTTTGCCTAAAGTTGTTCGCAAGATGCATGTTTAAAACATTCTGGAGCGGGTATGGATCGAGAGTTA
>NZ_PTRX01000062.1:0-4617 GCF_002966045.1 Escherichia sp. MOD1-EC5189
GCACCGGTGATCATGTTTTTAACATAGTCGGCGTGCCCCGGGCAGTCTACGTGTGCGTAGTGACGGGTCGGGGTGTCGTATTCAACGTGAGAAGTGTTGATGGTGATACCACGAGCTTTTTCTTCCGGCGCGTTATCGATCTGGTCGAATGCGCGAGCAGCACCGCCGTAGGTTTTAGCCAGTACGGTAGTGATTGCAGCGGTCAGCGTTGTTTTACCATGGTCAACGTGGCCGATAGTACCGACGTTAACGTGCGGTTTTGTACGTTCAAACTTTTCTTTAGACATCGATTGTCCCTCTAAGACACGGATAAATCGGTGATATCACCACATCAACCAGGCAACATGCCCGACTTGTTGAATGCAATAAACAGAAGGAAAAAACAGGGAGGAGAAAAGAAGTGGTGCTGATAGGCAGATTCGAACTGCCGACCTCACCCTTACCAAGGGTGCGCTCTACCAACTGAGCTATATCAGCACATCTTGGAGCGGGCAGCGGGAATCGAACCCGCATCATCAGCTTGGAAGGCTGAGGTAATAGCCATTATACGATGCCCGCATCCTGGAACTCGGCTACCTGATTTTCATTCTGCACTGAATATCGAGAGAAGCTCTCTTTATTCGAGCCGGTAAGCGAACTTATCGTCTCGGGCTACGCCATCGCGTGGCCGAAATTGGTGGTGGGGGAAGGATTCGAACCTTCGAAGTCTGTGACGGCAGATTTACAGTCTGCTCCCTTTGGCCGCTCGGGAACCCCACCGGACTTGATGGTGCCGACTACCGGAATCGAACTGGTGACCTACTGATTACAAGTCAGTTGCTCTACCTACTGAGCTAAGTCGGCATCAAGTAGCGCGCATTCTATGGAGACATGCGAGTTCATGCAACTAAAAAATTGCATAATTTGTTTTATTGGTCACATTTTATGCGACACGATGAAGAAACAGTCGAACAGAGGGCAAATTAGCACACTTTTTCAACATCATTGTTCTCAACAATGCGCTCCTTCTAAAGCGCAATTCTTTTTATCAGATGGAATATCTGTCACATTGCTTTTCAACGATAGCTTCCTGGGAGAGATTTTTTCTTATTATTCCTCCCCATCTGGTGTTACCCTCCTGCCCATTAACCCATTCAACAGAACTGTGACGCGCCATGGCAAATATCGTTTTGCCGATAGAGCTATGACCGCCAGAAACATGCTTATGAGTATAAAAGAGCAAACGTTAATGACGCCTTACCTACAGTTTGACCGCAACCAGTGGGCAGCTCTGCGTGATTCCGTACCTATGACGTTATCGGAAGATGAGATCGCCCGTCTCAAAGGTATTAATGAAGATCTCTCGTTAGAAGAAGTTGCCGAGATCTATTTACCTCTGTCACGTTTGCTGAACTTCTATATAAGCTCGAATCTGCGCCGTCAGGCAGTTCTGGAACAGTTTCTTGGTACCAACGGGCAACGCATTCCTTACATTATCAGTATCGCAGGTAGCGTCGCGGTGGGGAAAAGTACAACCGCCCGTGTATTGCAGGCACTATTAAGCCGTTGGCCGGAGCATCGTCGTGTTGAGCTGATCACTACAGATGGCTTCCTTCACCCTAATCAGGTGCTGAAAGAACGTGGTCTGATGAAGAAGAAAGGCTTCCCGGAATCGTATGATATGCATCGCCTGGTGAAGTTTGTTTCCGATCTCAAATCCGGCGTGCCAAACGTTACGGCACCTGTTTACTCGCATCTTATTTATGATGTGATCCCGGATGGAGATAAAACTGTTGTTCAGCCTGATATTTTAATTCTTGAAGGGTTAAATGTCTTACAGAGCGGGATGGATTATCCACACGATCCACATCATGTTTTTGTTTCTGATTTTGTCGATTTTTCGATATATGTTGATGCACCGGAAGACTTACTTCAGACGTGGTATATCAACCGTTTCCTGAAATTCCGCGAAGGGGCTTTTACAGACCCGGATTCCTATTTTCATAACTACGCGAAATTAACTAAAGAAGAAGCGATTAACACTGCCATGACATTGTGGAAAGAGATCAACTGGCTGAACTTAAAGCAAAATATTCTACCTACTCGTGAGCGCGCCAGTTTAATCCTGACAAAGAGTGCTAATCACGCGGTAGAAGAGGTCAGACTACGCAAATAATTTAAAGGGGAGCTAATGCTCCCCTTTCTTATTTTTCTGCACTACGCAGGGATATTTCACCGCCCATCCAGGGTTTTATTATTCCATCCTGCTCAAGCAATAAAGCGCCTTGTTTGTCTATTCCGCGTGAAATGCCAAATATTTCTTTATCACCAATGATAAGTTTCACTGGGCGATTAATAAAATTATCCAGTTTTTCCCAGCGCGAAAGATAAGGTGCCAATCCTTCTTGCTCGAAGAGTTCCAGCGCCGCACGTAATTCACGTATTAGCATGGCCGCCAACGCATTACGATCGAGATTGATCCCAGCTTCCTGCAGCGTGATCCACCCCTGATTAACGACACTCTCTTCAACACGACGCATTGCCATGTTGATCCCGGCACCAACGACTATTTGCGCCGCATCGCCGGTTTTGCCAGTCAGCTCCACAAGAATACCTGCCAGCTTGCGATCCTGCAGATAGAGGTCATTCGGCCATTTAACACGAACTTTATCAGCGCCCAACTTGCGTAATACTTCCGCCATCACGATACCGATAACCAGACTTAAACCAATCGCCGCAGCCGGGCCTTGTTCCAGACGCCAGAACATCGACAAATATAAGTTTGCGCCAAAAGGTGAAAACCATTTCCGCCCTCGGCGACCACGTCCTGCCTGCTGGTATTCAGCAACGCAGGCATCACCCGATTTAAGCTCTCCGATACGATCAAGAAGATACTGATTCGTGGAGTCAATAACTGGCAGCACGGCTACACTACCGCTATCCAGCTGACTCAATATCTGTTCAGCATTAAGTAACTGGATGGGCTCAGGCAGGCTGTATCCTTTACCCGGAACGGTAAAGACATCAACGCCCCAGTCACGCAGTGTTTGAATATGTTTATTAATGGCCGCCCGGCTCATTCCTAACTTTTCACCCAGCTGCTCACCAGAGTGAAATTCGCCATTCGCTAATAGCGTGATTAATTTTAGCGGAACGGTATTATCCTTCATGAAATCGTCTCCACTGCGCTAACTTCACCTGATGTACCAATAAAGCGAACTTCTGGCTCAAGCCAGACATTAAATTTTTCACCCACTTTCTGTCTTACATGATGTGCCAGCTGCACAATATCTTCGCTTTTTGCATTGCCTTCATTAATGAGAACTAACGCCTGTTGACGGTGTACCGCAGCCCCACCAATTTGTGTTCCTTTTAGCTGGCACTGATCGATAAGCCAACCAGCGGCCAGTTTTACTGAACCATCCGTCTGGGGATAATTTGGTGCTGTTGGAAATTGTGCCAGTAATGCTTTAGCCGTTTCTGCAGATACAACAGGGTTTTTGAAGAAACTACCGGCATTGCCATTCACTTTTGGATCAGGGAGTTTGGTGGTGCGCATATGACACACCGCATCAAATACTTGCTGTGGCGTTACGGTTGTAGGATCCAGACGAGTTAAGTCACCATACGTTAGTACAGGTTGCCACTCTTTTGGCAGGCGCAGACCTACGGCTACAATGGCGAAGCGGTCCTGGTATTCATGTTTAAAAATACTGTCGCGATAGCCAAAACGGCACTCTTTGGCAGTTAAGCGCACTTGCTTGCCTGTCGCCAGTTCAACACAGTCAACATAAGCGCAAACTCGCTGTAATTCTACGCCATAAGCACCAATATTCTGGATAGGTGATGAGCCGACACAACCAGGAATTAACGCCAGATTTTCCAGACCTGGCATACCTTCCTGCAAAGTGTATTTTACCAGGCGATGCCAGTTTTCTCCGGCTCCTACATGTAAATACCACGCATCAGGTTCATCATGAATTTCGATACCTTTGATCCGGTTGATGATCACCGTGCCGCGATAGTCTTCCAGAAAAAGTACATTACTTCCTTCACCCAGAATAAGAACGGGTTGCCCTTCTGCGGTTGCATGCTGCCAGGCATTGAGTAGTTGTTGTTCGTCTTCGGCACATACAATGTGCTGAGCATTATGATCAATGCCAAATGTGTTCCAGGGTTTTAAGGAGTGGTTCATAGCTGCTTTCCTGATGCAAAAACGAGGCTAGTTTACCGTATCTGTGGGGGGATGGCTTGTAGTTATGACGACAGGGAGAGTTTGTAGAAACACAGAAAGGCCCAGTCTTCCGACTGGGCCTTCTGCTTAATTTGATGCCTGGCTGTTTATGGCGGGCGTCCTGCCCGCCACCCTCAGGGCCGTTGCTTCGCAACGTTCAAATCCGCTCCCGGCGGATTTGTCCTACTCAGGAGAGCGTTCACCGACAAACAACAGATAAAACAAAAGGCCCAGTCTTTCGACTGAGCCTTTTGTTTTATTTGATGCCTGGCAGTTCCCTACTCTCGCATGGGGAGACCCCACACTACCATCGGCGCTACGGCGTTTCACTTCTGAGTTCGGCATGGGGTCAGGTGGGACCACCGCGCTAAGGCCGCCAGGCAAATTCTGTTTCATCAGACCGC
>NZ_PTRX01000063.1:0-4076 GCF_002966045.1 Escherichia sp. MOD1-EC5189
AACACGGTGTATTTATGCATTGCGCAAACTTTTGCATGAGAATAAACAGTGTAAGTATATCGAAACGGTCTATGGTCGTGGATACCGTTTTACTGTACCCATTGTGATTGTAACCGATAATGAACCGGTAAAGTCGACTACCACTCTTGCTGTTTTTCCATTTCGTACTGAAGGTTCGATCAATGTTCTAAAACTGCATTACGAACTTGTGCAGGGCCTTTCAAAATATGCTTTTTGTGGTTTAGATATTTTACCTGCCTCGGTAACGAATGAGGCAAGCGATTTTTCTACTATCCATCAGTTTATTAATAAAACAGGCCCAGAATATTACATTATGGGTCAGGTCGTTCACTATGGTAAAAACTGGCGTTTATTTATTGAATTAATTCATGCCAGAACGCATAAGTTGATTGATCATCAAAGTATTGATTTTAACCCCGACAATCCTCTTTCCGTATTATTATCACAAGTAATTAATATTCTTATTGAAAAAATACCCAATATTAATTTTAAATCTATTAATACACAACAAATGCCATCTCTGGATTCTGCTGTTATGTATATGAATGGCAGAATGGAAATGTATCGTTATACACCAGAGAGTTTGAAACGAGCATTAGTAATATTTAGAGATTGTGTGAGTACGCAACCGCAAAATACCTTGCCCTACTGTTGCCTGGCGGAATGCCATATATCATTAGCACTCCTTGGACTCAGTGAACAAAAACAAGCAATAACTACGGCAGTAACCTCCATTGAAAAGGCTCTTGAAATTAACCCTTCAAATTCTCAGGCATTGGGTTTACTGGGTTTAATCAGTGGGCTAAAAGATGAACATTCAGTGTCTAATGTGCTATTTAAGCAAGCACATTTACTCAAACCTAATTCGCCAGACGTTTATTATTATCAGTCTCTGCTATGCTTTTTGAACGGTGACCTTGCAAGAGCATTTAATCTAATAGAAAAAAGCATTGCTCTTGAACCCAATAAAATGGGCATAAGCATTCTTAAATTAATTATACTTTATTACACATCCCCCCTCGATAACGCGATATCTTTTGCATTAAATCTTAACAGTCAAAACACCTGTAATAATCCAATTATTACCTCTATTCTGGCTATGTTCATGGCACTGAAAGGACATAATGACAAAGCCAAAAGTTTATTGCTTAAACTTGAGCCTGAACATGGTCTTGATTACAGCTGTGTTAACTCGCTTTATACGAAGTTTCTGATCTATGGCGCATCTATAAAAAATGACATTATGAAGTTACTGGCAAATATTAACACTAACAAAATCAATGGTGTGATCTTGCCGTTAATTTACACTGTTTATGGTAAGAAAGAATATGAAAAGCGCTGGCAACAATTAGTTAAAGACAATGATTTATGGTCAAATGTTTTGCTTCACGACCCTCGTTTGCTCAATGTAAAAAATGAATTTAATACTATCAGTGCGATGCGTACTTCTGCGTAAGAACGAAGAGAAATTGCCCTGCTGATGCAGGGCAATTTAGTAGTTATTTCGTTAAAAATATCTCACACACAAACCAGAAGACTTTCCTGATCCTGGTGTTGATATACCAGTTTCAGGATTGAATTTCTCGTGAACCCCTATAAGTACAGTACTTGTCCAGTAATCCGTACTGCTAAATGTACTGCCATAAGCTTTCAAATTACCATATTCTCCCCACAACGTACCTACTTTTCGTGGAACTACACCACTACTTGGTCGCTGCGCTAATTCTAAAGATGACGCCACTTGTCCATAGCTATTGCATGATGCATTTATAATATCCCAAGTGTTATTACTGGCAGCACCTAAACTAGTAAACCATTTTTTCATCTTGAATTTGAATACAACATTATTCCCTTTACCGTCTTTTGGTTTCCCGGTAATAGTGATTTCACTATTTAGGGGCAGACTTATTGTGACTTCTCCATTATTGTTAACATTAATACCATAGATGCCTGCCGTCCAATCATAATCTGTATTCTTCATATTATGGGTTAATACTAAGGTGAATTTAGCCCCATCAAATCCTGTTTCAGGAAAACCATCTATCGCCCTGAATATTGCACCATTCACACTCAGAGAATCGACTACTACAAAAGGAAGGATGGTATAGGAAGGTTGCCCGTTTACACGCCAACCGTTAATCTGCAGAAATGAATTTAAGTTCTCTCCTTCTTTGTAGGCCATATAGGTACGCTCATATATGCCATCACCCAAATATATCCATTTAGCCCCTTCTTTCTTCTCCACATTTTGTAAGTACACTGCATTATCCAGCAAATCCAGACCGTTATCCAACGGGTTACCAAAATCATCAGCTAATAAAACACTGACAGGTAAATCCGCCCCAACAACCACAACATCATCTCTTATACGAAGCTGTGAACCATGCGGACTCGCTTCACCCGGTTTAATAGTATAATTATTTGAATAATTGGCATCGCTCCAACCAACCATCTTCAGTTGTGCATTCAAATACACTTCCGCGAAATGCGCCATATACTGTCTTTGATATTGCCCATTGCCGTTGTATATCCAATTATTACCCTGGATAGGATCTGCATTCCTGACTTTTACGTTTTCCTCATTAAGCTGAGCGACACCATCAGTAATAAAGTTACCCTGAGCATCACTAAGTACAACAGTCACCGTTATGCTCTCCCCAGCGATATATACCGTTTTGTCCGTGATAATCGTGGACTGAGTTTTTGCTGCTGCACCTGGTTGTATCCCGTATAGCGCGGAATTAATCTCCGTTGCCCATGTTTTTAATTTCAGACTGGCAACCAAATTTTTCTCGGCAAACCATGCTGTCCAGATCATGGTATATTCACCATTATTCTGTTCGACCCATTGCATCGAATCGGGGACTGCGCCGCCCACCGTAAAATTATCGATATATGATTCGATAACTCCTGATGTCAGCCCTAAAGCCGGGTTACCAAACTCATCCCGCAACGTTACTGTGACAGTTAATGACTCCCCGGCGATATATGTCGTTTTATCTGTCCTGATGGCTGAATTTGTTTGCACCGGAGCGCCACTATGGATGGAATAACTCTCTGATTGTTTACTGCTGCCCCACTCAGGCAAAGTCAACGTCGCGTGGTGAGAGTCTCCTGCCATTTGCGCCGACCATGTAGCAGTATAAACACCGGCGGTTTCAGACCATCCTCCTGAACGTACGGCTCCTTCCACTATTACGTTATCACCAGACAGTAAGGACTCGCCCCCTTCAACCAGGTTACCGTGCGCGTCTTTCAGCGTCACGGCGACGGTTATAGTGTCGCCAGCGGTGTATGCGTTTTTATCCGTGGCGATAGTTGATGTAGCTTGCGCCGGAGAACCGGACTGTATGTCATAGCGATCTGACGTTACACCATCACTCCACGTCTGCAATTGCAGGTTGGCGTGCTGATTGGTACTGGCAATCGTCGCCATACGGGTTGTGGTATACACGCCACCTGATTCAACCCAGCTTCCCGTTTCTGACGGGTCGGTGCCAGCCACCGTAAGCACACCATTAGCGGCTAACTGTGAAGCTGCACCGGTTACCAGATTATCGAACGCATCCCGGAGCGTTACCGTGATGGTGATTGTCTCTCCAACCGTATAGTTCGACTTATTTGTTTCAACGGTTGAAGTGAGCTGCGATGCATCACCCGGTACAAAGGTGACGTTCTGGCTCAGGCTGCTGCTGTTGATGCTGGCGGTGACCGCACTGGTGCCCGCCGTCTGGCTGGTGACACTGATCTCCACCGTGCCGTCCGGCTGCGTGGTGACCGTCGGGGCAACCGTTGCACCGTTGTCCGCCAACACGCTGACTGTCTGCCCGGCAAGCGTATTACCGAATGCATCGGTGACCTTCACCCGCAGCGTGTTCGCCATTGCGCCGTCAGCCACTGAGCCGTCCTTAATAACCACCAGATCCGCGATCCTCGCGGTGCTGACATCCGGGATAAATGTCACATTCTGACTCAGACTGCTGTTGCTGATGCTGGCAGTGACCGTACTGGCTCCGGCGGTCTGGCTGGTGACGGAGATTATCGCCGCGCCGTCC
>NZ_PTRX01000064.1:0-4011 GCF_002966045.1 Escherichia sp. MOD1-EC5189
ACGCCGCCATTATCTATTCGGGTCGCATCAGCTTTAGCATTCGTTAAAACTGACATTGTTCCTTTATCTTTAATAATTGTCTTGTTTGCCGAACCATATGCATTTATGTCTAAATGACCACCATTTTCCAGCAACACATTGTCTGCCACGTGATTGTGGATGGAGAATGCACCTTCACTATTCGTACCGCTCACCGTCGTACCGTTAGTGTTTGTTTTTAAAATTGCACCATCGTGCTGGGTAACATTTGTTGCCGTACCACCACTAACATCAAGCACGCCACCGGAATAAATTTCAATAACATCCGAGGTGCTGGTGTAATCAACAATTTGCGTACCTCCAGAATAGATCTGAGTATATTTTGCCGTTGACTTATTATTCAAAGACTGAGTTCCACCTTCAATCGTCGTGTCCAGCGCATAGCTTTCATATACTCTTTGCTCACCGCCATTTTTAATGGTGGTTGTTTCTACTGTGCTCTGTTCAACATACTGTCGACCACCATTTATGGTTGTGTTCGTTGCCAGACTTCCTTGCGTGATGTCCTGAGAGCCAGACTTATTTATCGTTGTACTGTCGACATGCCCCTGAGTTGTTACTCGTTGGCTGCCACCATCAATGATTGTTCCATTCGCAGTCCCCCCACTTATGTGTGAATTACCCCCCTTAATTGTCGTTCCATTGCTGATACCACCTGTATAAACGTCCTGATTGCCACTCTCGATTATCGTACCTGTGGAAATACCCCCGTCATGAATTGTCTGTCTGCCCCCGTTAATGGTTGTATTATTAGCCTGCCCCACAAAATTGTTATGACCTCCTACATCTTGATATCCACCTGATTCAATAAGACTTCTATTAGATACCCCGCCATAAACATCCTGCCGGCCATGGTTGATAATATGAGTATTATTTGTTGTACCTCGTTCATCTACTTTTTGGACACCATCTACAGTCTCATCGTTTACCACACCAATAACATTAGAGGTAAAGGCCGCCATCCCGGGCGGAGCATATATCAAGGCAGATATCAATAAGGAAAGTACTGAACGGCGAAAATAATAGCGACTGGTCCTGTTCATAAATTTCATCCTCTGAAAAGTGAATACTGAGTAGCGGGTAAGCGACCTTAGCTCTGCTGCAACATCGGCCCACAGGCACCAGACCAGGGGATTCATCCTTAAGAGACAGCGCAAGTGTATTGTGTTCACCGCTCATCAAAGACATCATGATGAAATGATGATATTCCGCATAAGAAAGAGGCATTTTTTAAACGCAGTGCGCTGAAGTGTGGTTGGATAAAAAAGTCAATCTATTCAGGAAATACGGGCGTATTCTTTTCTTTCAACATTGAAGCCGTCGGAAAAAATAAAATGATTTACATAATCATTTCTGATGAATATCTTCTGCTCACATAAAAATCACACAATAATATTGAGATTGCAGATTGTTTTACTTTTACAGCTTTCGTCCCCCCATTGTTGGGCAAATATTGGTAGAGTCAGAGCACGAAAGTTAATACCACGTTCTCACAGCTCCTCCAACAGCACGACAAGATGCCACATACTGCGCCCCAGTCGGTTCAGTTTACAGACTAGCAGTGCGTCCCCTACCGATAATGTCCTGAGCTGTTTGTTCTGTCCGGGCCTGCTGCCACGGTTATGCGCTGAAGTGGTAACTCTGAGCACGCAGTTCTTCAGTCAGGCGTGGTGCACCGTCACCCTATTATTGCTGGGTAAGATCAAAAAACTTTCAAGCAGCTAAGGAAAGTTGAACCAGACATTAGATGAAATATTTCAACCAATTACAGCACCAGTTCAGACACCGCCAACTCATCAAATAAATCAAGGGGTTACGTGAAAGCGTAGCCCCTTTTACTTTGGTAGTGACAGCAAAATGGATGCAGTGTGAAGAATAATCCCGTTTACTCAATCAATAATACATATTATTTCAATCTACGTTATTATCTCTTTGTAAAAATCGCCATTTATTTATCATTGAAAACTGCTTTTAGAACTTTATACAAGGGGCCTAGTCACAACAGGACTATTCTCAACGGGCTCATCCTCAGAGGAACTATCATCAAAGTCATCATCCATAGATGAAATACCATCGAATGGTGCCACACCCGTGATCATTTTTATTTTTTTATTACGATCAGATAAGACTCCATTTAAACCGTTTTCGCTCACAGGCTTTAATGATTTTTCATAACTCTCATTGTTAGCAGGCGTATTAAAAATACACGGAGTATCAACACCAAACAATGACGTCCCCCAGTTCACATATTTAATATCATAGTTACTGAAGTTCTGTCCAGAAAAGAAGCACCCCTTAAAGTCCAATCCACCTAAATTATATAAACCACCCTCTTCTTTTGGGAGAGTAATTTTAATTCTGGCTATCTCCCAGACAAAATTGCCATTTTTGTATTTGAATACCGTTTCAAGATCTCCTCCAGACAGCTTGACTTCTGGAAATAATTTGAAATTAAACCCTACATTATTATGTGTCAACGTAGATGAACAAAAGATGGAAAAAGCTTGCAGTGCTGAATTATAGCTATCGATTTTATCTTGAGGCTGCGCTCTTGGTAAAAACTTATAGCAACACTCATAAAAATTAAGTAGAAACTCTGATGACCTTCCATTTTTATCAAATAATACCCGCTGAAAATGCTGCACAAACTTATTCGTTTTTTCTTGAATATCTATGGTGTGTTCCTTTGACTCTAACAAAGATGAATCCTGTTGAAGTGCATTGCTCATCTGGTTGAGGAACAACTGCATTTCTTTCAACTTATCTCCATAGTGACCTTTAACTTGCTGAGAATTTTTAGTTACAGTTGAAACCTTATCTGTGTGGTTTTCATATAAATTATGTGATTCCATACAGTCATTTGGCGGCGTTTCTGAAATAACACTACGCGTTCTACCTGGCTGAAGTGAAGCAACATGAAAATCACTTTTTCTTATATTGTCGAATAGGGTCTGTTCATTTCTCTTAGCGCATTCAATAAACTGATCAACATTATTTTTATTAGATGACAGGTTAATTTCAGAAACCGCATTTTCTTTGTTCTCCAGCTTTAGTTTAACGAGAAGGTCTTCCCACACCGTTTTTTTTAAAAATACTACGTCAGGCTCACCATCAGCAACTAACTCTTGATTATTATCAAAGTGTACGTTGTATACTTTTAATTTATTTTCATTAGCATCATATTTAATACGTTTTAATTGTTCTCCGGCTCCCTTAATGACAAAAGCATTGCCTTCATGATATTTACATTCAGACATCATTTTTTGTAAAATTTCAAGAGCACCGTTATACGTCCCTGAGGCAGCTTCTTTACAAATTAATTTTATAATACTATAAGCTAGTAACTCCATGGATTTAGAAGATTTTCTTTCATTACAATTTCCACTATTTATAAATGTGCTAGTGTTAATTTCGTTGCTTTTACTAACTAACATTGTCTTTTCCTCAGTTAATGTCTACATGACTATTTTTAATGTTATTATTGTTTGTCACTATAAAAAATCGCTCATTTGAGACAATTGCTGGCATTAACAGCTTCATATGCTATACATGGTACTTTTAATTAATTTAGCACAGGAATGTTAAATTTAATAAACAAAAGGTTATTTCGCTGTATGATAAAAACCACCCGTTATAATTTATTTGTGAAAATCGTTTTTCGAGTATTAGAAATTTATATCTAAATAGCGTTGATTAATGAGCAAAGCCAGACTCCTGTAACGCTCACAAGACTCTTCTGCATGCGACGGCGGTTCTAGTCAGTATTAGATGTTTAAGGCGTGGCAGAGACATTTCATCCTTACTCTACGGCATTGTTCTACATACATTGGTCGTGGTACTCACTCAGCATAAGTGAGCGAACAGAGAATAGTTCAGTGATTTGAGTAATTAACCTGATTAAATGAAGGGGTATAATAAATGATAATACTCTGGCTTTATCGTTAATTACTTAATTCCACATGTAAGCAATTT
>NZ_PTRX01000065.1:0-3763 GCF_002966045.1 Escherichia sp. MOD1-EC5189
ACTCTGACTTTCTCTTTTCAGCGCGGCTGGGAGAAAGAGACAGAATATGCTGAGGTGCTGGAACGTAATTTTGAACGCGATCGCCAGTTAACCTACACCGCGCACGGCCCGCATAAAGCGGACTTACGCATTCGCGCCGACGGTGCGCCGGTGGAAGATACCTTATCGCGTGGGCAGCTTAAGCTGTTGATGTGCGCCTTACGTCTGGCGCAAGGAGAGTTCCTCACCCGTGAAAGCGGGCGGCGGTGTCTCTACCTGATAGATGATTTTGCCTCTGAGCTTGATGATGAGCGTCGCGGACTGCTTGCCAGCCGCTTAAAAGCGACGCAATCACAGGTCTTTGTCAGCGCGATCAGTGCTGAACACGTAATAGACATGTCGGACGAAAATTCGAAGATGTTTACCGTGGAAAAGGGTAAAATAACGGATTAACCCAAGAATAAATGAGCGAGAAACGTTGATGTCGAATTCTTATGACTCCTCCAGTATCAAAGTCCTGAAAGGGCTGGATGCGGTGCGTAAGCGCCCGGGTATGTATATCGGCGACACGGATGACGGCACCGGTCTGCACCACATGGTATTCGAGGTGGTAGATAACGCTATCGACGAAGCGCTCGCGGGTCACTGTAAAGAAATTATCGTCACCATTCACGCCGATAACTCTGTCTCTGTACAGGATGACGGGCGCGGCATTCCGACCGGTATTCACCCGGAAGAGGGCGTATCGGCGGCGGAAGTGATCATGACCGTCCTGCACGCAGGCGGTAAATTTGACGATAACTCCTATAAAGTGTCCGGCGGTCTGCACGGCGTTGGTGTTTCGGTAGTAAACGCCCTGTCGCAAAAACTGGAGCTGGTTATCCAGCGCGAGGGTAAAATTCACCGTCAGATCTACGAACACGGTGTACCGCAGGCTCCGCTGGCGGTTACCGGCGAGACTGAAAAAACCGGCACCATGGTGCGTTTCTGGCCAAGCCTCGAAACCTTCACCAATGTGACCGAATTCGAATATGACATTCTGGCGAAACGCCTGCGTGAGTTGTCGTTCCTCAACTCTGGCGTTTCCATTCGTCTGCGCGACAAGCGCGACGGCAAAGAAGACCACTTCCACTATGAAGGCGGTATCAAGGCGTTCGTTGAATATCTGAACAAAAACAAAACGCCGATCCACCCGAATATCTTCTACTTCTCCACCGAAAAAGACGGTATCGGCGTTGAAGTTGCATTGCAGTGGAATGATGGCTTCCAGGAAAACATCTACTGCTTTACCAACAACATTCCGCAGCGTGATGGCGGTACTCACCTGGCAGGCTTCCGTGCGGCGATGACCCGTACTCTGAACGCCTACATGGATAAAGAAGGCTACAGCAAAAAAGCCAAAGTCAGCGCCACCGGTGACGATGCGCGTGAAGGCCTGATTGCCGTCGTTTCCGTAAAAGTGCCGGACCCGAAATTCTCCTCTCAGACCAAAGACAAACTGGTTTCTTCTGAGGTGAAATCGGCGGTTGAACAGCAGATGAACGAACTGCTGGCTGAATACCTGCTGGAAAACCCAACCGACGCGAAAATCGTGGTTGGCAAAATTATCGATGCTGCTCGTGCCCGTGAAGCTGCGCGTCGCGCTCGTGAAATGACCCGTCGTAAAGGTGCGCTGGATTTAGCGGGCCTGCCGGGCAAACTGGCGGACTGTCAGGAACGCGACCCGGCGCTCTCTGAACTGTACCTTGTGGAAGGGGACTCCGCGGGCGGCTCTGCGAAGCAGGGGCGTAACCGCAAGAACCAGGCGATTCTGCCGCTGAAGGGTAAAATCCTCAACGTCGAGAAAGCGCGCTTCGATAAGATGCTCTCTTCCCAGGAAGTGGCGACGCTGATCACCGCGCTTGGTTGTGGTATCGGTCGTGACGAGTACAACCCGGACAAACTGCGTTACCACAGCATCATCATCATGACCGATGCGGACGTCGACGGCTCGCACATTCGTACGCTGCTGTTGACCTTCTTCTATCGTCAGATGCCGGAAATCGTTGAACGCGGTCACGTCTACATCGCTCAGCCGCCGCTGTATAAAGTGAAGAAAGGCAAGCAGGAACAGTACATTAAAGACGACGAAGCGATGGATCAGTACCAGATCTCTATCGCGCTGGATGGCGCAACGCTGCACACCAACGCCAGTGCACCGGCATTGGCTGGCGAAGCGTTAGAGAAACTGGTGTCTGAGTACAACGCGACGCAGAAAATGATCAACCGCATGGAGCGTCGTTATCCGAAAGCAATGCTGAAAGAGCTTATCTATCAGCCGACGCTGACGGAAGCCGACCTCTCTGATGAGCAGACCGTTACCCGTTGGGTGAACGCGCTGGTCAGCGAACTGAACGACAAAGAACAGCACGGCAGCCAGTGGAAGTTTGATGTCCACACCAATGCTGATCAAAACCTGTTTGAACCGATTGTTCGCGTGCGTACCCACGGTGTGGATACTGACTATCCGCTGGATCACGAGTTTATCACCGGCGGCGAATATCGTCGTATCTGCACGCTGGGCGAGAAATTGCGTGGTCTGCTGGAAGAAGATGCGTTTATCGAACGTGGTGAGCGTCGTCAGCCGGTAGCCAGCTTCGAACAGGCGCTGGACTGGCTGGTGAAAGAGTCCCGTCGCGGCCTCTCCATCCAGCGTTATAAAGGTCTGGGTGAGATGAACCCGGAACAGCTGTGGGAAACCACCATGGACCCGGAAAGCCGTCGTATGCTGCGCGTTACCGTTAAAGATGCGATTGCTGCCGACCAGTTGTTCACCACGCTGATGGGCGACGCCGTTGAACCGCGCCGTGCGTTTATCGAAGAGAACGCCCTGAAAGCGGCGAATATTGATATTTAATGGCATTAACAATGTGAGCGTGCCTGATGCGCTACGCTTATCAGGCATGAAGTTATAAGAAAGGGCGGAGATCATCTCCGCCCTTTTTATTTCTGCAATCCGCAATTATCATCCCGCAGAACTATACTTTTTGAGTCAACACGTAACGCTTTACAGGTGATTATCATGGGGCTTTTTGATGAAGTTGTCGGCGCCTTTCTGAAAGGCGATGCGGGGAAATATCAGGCTATTTTGAGTTGGGTTGAGGAACAGGGCGGCATTCAGGTGCTGTTGGAAAAACTGCAAAGTGGCGGCTTAGGTGCCATTCTCTCAACCTGGTTGAGTAATCAACAGGGCAATCAGCCGGTGAGTGGCGAGCAACTGGAGTCGGCGCTCGGCACAAATGCGGTGTCCGATCTCGGGCAAAAACTTGGCGTGGATACCAGTACGGCTTCCAGCTTGCTGGCAGAGCAACTGCCAAAGATTATTGATGCTCTCTCACCGCAGGGTGAAGTGTCTTCGCAAGCCAATAACGATCTGCTTTCCGCAGGCATGGAACTGCTGAAAGGGAAACTCTTCCGCTAAGCAAAAGGGGAGCATGCAACGCGCGTTGCATCCCCCTTTTCCCTCAGGTGTTGTACTGATTTTTGAGCGGAATCGCGTTAGCATGGGTCAGGAACCAATCTACCTGGGGAACTCATGGCTATCAAACTCATTGCTATCGATATGGATGGCACCCTTCTGCTGCCCGATCACACCATTTCACCCGCTGTTAAAAACGCGATTGCCGCAGCTCGCGCCCGTGGCGTGAATGTCGTGCTAACGACGGGTCGCCCTTATGCAGGTGTTCACAACTACCTGAAAGAGCTGCATATGGAACAGCCGGGCGACTACTGCATTACTTATAAC
>NZ_PTRX01000066.1:0-3685 GCF_002966045.1 Escherichia sp. MOD1-EC5189
TACCAGTACAGGGCAACAAACAGGATTACGATGGTGGCAACCACGGTTACCGCCCAGAGACTTTTGATAATTGGCTCTGGTCCCATTTTTTCGTCTTTTACAATGATATTGGCCGCTTTCGGTGCCAGCTCAAACCAGGTTTTGGTGTGCAGCAGAGCTGCTGCCAGAGTGATCAGGTTAATGATCACGATAACCGGGTTTTGTAAAAAGTCGACGAATCCCGCCCAGGCTTCCGGGCCATTTTTCAAGGCAAACAGCCCGAAAATCAGTTCAATGCTGAACCACACAGCCGGAACTGCCGTGCCTTCGCGCAGCATGTAAAAGCGATAAAACGGCAATTTTTTCCACCAGGTGGACGTCATTGGCCGTACATACGGTTTACGTTTAGTCGTCATGTTGCACTCCTTAGCGTGGTTTCAGGGTCGCGATAAGAAAGTCTTTCGAACTTTCTACTTTGCCCTGCTGAATGGCCGCAGCCGGATCGACGTGTTTCGGGCAGACTTCGGAGCAGTAGCCCACGAAAGTACAGCTCCATACGCCATTCTGGCTGTTCAACTGCGCCATACGCTCCTTCTTACCGTGGTCGCGGCTATCTTCGTTATAACGATGCGCCAGCGTAATGGCAGCCGGACCGATGAACTCGGGGTTCAGGCCAAACTGCGGGCACGCGGCGTAGCACAGACCACAGTTGATGCAACCGGAGAACTGGTGATACTTCGCCATCTGCGCCGGGGTCTGGATGTTAGTACCCTGATCCGCGGTGCGGGAGTTGCCGATGATGTACGGTTTGATCGCTTCCAGACTTTCGATAAAGTGAGCCATATCGACCACCAGATCGCGTTCAATCGGGAAGTTAGCTAACGCTTCAACCTTCATACCGTCGGTGTAGTCACGCAGGAAGGTTTTGCATGCCAGTTTTGGCACGTTGTTAACCATCATGCCGCAGGAACCACAAATCGCCATACGGCAGGACCAGCGGTAGCTCAGGTCCGGTGCCAGGTTGTCTTTGATGTAGCCCAGCGCATCCAGTAATGAGGTAGTTGCGTCATAAGGCACTTCATAGAATGCGCTATGCGGTGCGGTATCGACTTCCGGGTTATAGCGCACCACCTCAATTTTCAGGTTTTTCATCTCAGCCATTCGCCTTCTCCTTCTTATTGGCTGCTTCCGCCTTATCGGCTGCATCCGCTTCGCCACCGTAAACGCGTTTAGCTGGCGGCAGCGTTGTAATCTTCACGTCGCTGTACTCCAGGCGAGTTGTGCCATCAGCATCGCGGAAGGCGAGGGTGTGTTTGAGGAAGTTGACGTCGTCACGCTCGGTGCAACCTTCGTCCAGACGCTGGTGCGCGCCGCGGGACTCTTTACGTGCCATTGCGGAGTGCGCCATACATTCAGCAACGTTCAGACCGTGGCCCAGTTCAATGGTGTAGAGCAGGTCGGTGTTGAACACGCTGGAGGTGTCGGTGATGCGCACGCGCTTGAAGCGTTCCTGCAGCTCAGCCAGCTTGTCGATGGTTTTCTGCATCAGTTCCGGCGTACGGTAGATACCGCAACCTTCTTCCATTGCCAGGCCCATTTCGTCGCGGATCTTCGCCCAGTTTTCGCCGCCATCCTGGTTAACCAGATCTTTCAGACGTTGTTCAACGCCAGCTGCCTGCGCTTCAATTGCCGCTTCGTTGCCATTACCGGCAGTTGCTGCACGCTCTGTCGCTTGTTCACCGGCCAGACGGCCGAAGACCACCAGTTCCGCCAGCGAGTTGGAGCCCAGACGGTTTGCGCCGTGCAGACCAACAGAGGAACATTCACCGACGGCGAACAGACCTTTAATGCGGGTTTCACAGTTCTGATCGGTTTCGATACCGCCCATGGTGTAGTGCGCGGTCGGACGTACCGGAATCGGTTCTTTAACCGGATCGACGCCAACGTACGCTTTCGCCAGTTCGCAGATGAACGGCAGACGTTCGTGCAGTTTTTTCTCGCCGAGGTGACGCAGGTCGAGGTAAACCACATCGCCACGCGGTGTGGAGATGGTGTTGCCTTTACGCCATTCATGCCAGAAGGCCTGAGAAACTTTGTCGCGTGGACCCAGTTCCATATATTTGTTTTTCGGCTCGCCCAGTGGAGTTTCCGGACCCATGCCGTAATCTTGCAGATAACGGTAGCCATTTTTGTTGACCAGAATACCGCCTTCACCGCGGCAGCCTTCGGTCATCAAGATACCGGAACCTGGCAGACCGGTTGGGTGATACTGAACGAATTCCATGTCACGCAGCGGAACGCCGTGGCTTAGCGCCATACCCATACCGTCACCGGTAACGATGCCGCCGTTGGTGTTGTAACGATAAACGCGACCTGCACCGCCGGTAGCCATAACGACCGCGTTAGCACGGATCTGCACCAGCGTGCCTTCCATCATGTTCATTGCTACCAAGCCGCGAACATGACCATCATCAACCAGAATATCCAGTACGAAGTGCTCGTCAAAACGCTGGATCTGCGGGAATTGCAGAGAAGTCTGGAACAGCGTGTGCAGCATATGGAAGCCGGTTTTATCGGCGGCGAACCAGGTACGCTCGATTTTCATGCCGCCGAAGCGACGTACGTTGACGCTACCATCCGGGCGACGGCTCCATGGGCATCCCCACAGTTCCAGTTGGGTCATTTCGGTTGGGCAGTGGTGGACGAAATAATCCACGACATCCTGCTCACACAACCAGTCGCCACCCGCTACTGTATCGTGAAAGTGATATTCGAAGCTGTCATGATCCTGCGCGACAGCGGCGGAGCCCCCTTCTGCAGCAACGGTATGGCTACGCATAGGGTATACTTTTGAGATTAGTGCGATTTTTGCATTTGGATTTGCCTGCGCGGCAGCAATTGCAGCACGTAATCCCGCGCCACCGGCGCCTACAATGGCAAGATCGGCTTGAAAGGTTTGCACGACATTCCTCCAGATTGTTTTTATCCCACAGCCCCGTACTTCAGGGTAAGTGCCTGAAAGTTACGGTCTGCGAACGCTATTCCACTGCTCCTTTATAGGTACAACAGTATAGTCTGATGGATAAGTCTGAAATTTGACGAGATCGATTTTTTTAGTGCGCAAGAGGGCTAAATTATCACTGAAGATGATTAATTTAATTACTAAACCATCAGATCGTGCTTTTTTTAGTCACCGCCCACCGTTGATTGATACCTGCGTAAAATTTGTCTCGCCGCCGCGTTGCGAGTAGACTTCGTGCCCTTGTCAAAAAATGGAGATTTAACTATGAGCGAAACGGCATCCTGGCAGCCGAGCGCATCCATTCCTAACTTATTAAAACGCGCGGCGATTATGGCGGAGATCCGTCGTTTCTTTGCCGATCGTGGAGTGCTGGAGGTGGAGACGCCTTGTATGAGCCAGGCGACGGTAACCGATATTCATTTGGTCCCGTTTGAGACGCGTTTCGTTGGCCCCGGGCATTCGCAGGGGATGAATCTCTGGTTAATGACCAGCCCGGAATACCATATGAAACGCCTGCTGGTTGCCGGTTGTGGGCCGGTTTTCCAGCTGTGTCGCAGCTTCCGTAATGAAGAGATGGGGCGTTATCACAACCCTGAATTCACTATGCTGGAGTGGTATCGACCGCACTATGATATGTACCGGTTGATGAACGAGGTGGACGATCTCTTGCAACAGGTGCTGGAC
>NZ_PTRX01000067.1:0-3557 GCF_002966045.1 Escherichia sp. MOD1-EC5189
CGCATAATTTCCGATTGCAACGTAAATATCGTAAGTATCACCAGATGTATTGACCCAGGCAAAATTTGTAAACCCTGTCGATGTGCGCTGCCATAAAGCACCAGTAATCCCCTTCGGATTACCATTACCTGCACGTAAAACAAGTTCAGATATACCTGCCTGTTGAGGTGACCCCACGTTAAATCCAGCGCCACCAATCAACGTAATTGAAACAACAGAACTCGCCTGTGGCATGGTTACCGTTGCTAATTTGAACCAACCAGCACCACCGCTGAATGACATTGTTGTTGAGTTAAGCGTACCAATATCTTTCGGCGTCAGTGTTATATCCGCTGAAAGCGCCTTACCATTCACCTTACGGGCAGAAGGTACCCGACCATTCGCATTGTCATTAGCTGCTTTCACTGCTTTCGGTGTCGCAGCAAGCGTTTCAGATGTGCTGTTGGTTGCACTACTGAGCTGGACAATTCCTTTTTGTGCTGTCGTAGCGTCCTGTGCGGTGTATTTCCCGTTAGCCAGGTCATACGCGGCCTTAACGGCTTTTGGCGTTGCCGCCTGTGACTCGGAAGTGCTGTTAGTCGCACTGCTGAGCTGAACTATCCCTTTCTGTGCTGTCGTTGCATCCTGTGCGGTGTATTTCCCGTTAGCCAGGTCATACGCGGCCTTAACGGCTTTTGGCGTTGCCGCCTGTGACTCGGAAGTGCTGTTGGTCGCACTGCTGAGCTGTACTATCCCCTTTTTCGTCGTGCTCGCATCCTCAAGCGCCACGGCGGATGCAATATCCTCTGCCCGTTTTGCTGCTGTCTCGGCGCGCGTTGCCGCGGATTCCGCCGTACTTTTGCTCTGTGCTGCCGCTGCCGCACTGCCAGCAGCCTCTGTCGCCTTCGTGGATGCCGTCGTGGCGCTGCCCCTCGCTGCTGACGCCTGTCTGGTCGCCTCATCTTTTGAAGCAGACGCAGATGATGCCGATGACGCCGCCGAACTGGCGGACGATGCGGCAGCCGTTTTTGAGGATTCTGCGCTGGTTTCCGACGCTTTCGCGTTCGTTTCGGATGTCTTCGCTGCGGAAGCAGACCTCGCTGCTGCGCTGGCCTGTTCAGTGGCTTCGCCAGCCTTCGTTGTGGCTGTTGAAGCGGATGATGCGGCGCTTTCTGCCGATTTTCCGGCGGCGGTGGCACTGACTGCTGCCTCCTCTGCCTTAATGGACGCCTCACGGGCCGATGATGCAGCTGCTGTCTCAGAGTCTGCCGCAGCTGAGGCGCTCTGTTCCGCTGCCGTTTCAGAAGACCTGGCATTCGTCTCGGACGTTTTTGCCGCCTTCACGGAATTTCCTGCCGCCGTTGCCGAGGAGGCTGCACTGCTGGCGCTTGTGGAGGCGTTCGTTTCTGATGATTTTGCCGCCTCTTTGGAGGCCGCCGCATCTCTGGCTGAAGTGGCGGCTTCTGACGCTTTCGTCGTCGCAGTGGATGCAGAAGTGGCTGCTGATTTTTGTGACGCTGCCGCATTCGTTTCTGACGTTTTCGCGGCACCGGCACTGGTGGCCGCCGCGCTTTTTGAGGACTCTGCAGCGGCAGCACTTTTTGATGCTTCTGTGGCCTTTGTTGATGCCGTTCCTGCGCTGGAAGACGCCTCCTGAGCCGACGACGCGGCCTGTCCGGCTGACGTGCTGGCTGCACGCGCTGAGCCTGCAGCATCAGTCGCATGGGTTGCCGCCTCACTGGCAGATGTGCCGGCATCACTGGCTGACTTCTTCGCGGCTGCCGTGTTCTGTGCCACCGCGGACGCGTTACGCGCCACCTCTTCCACCATCAGTTCAAAACGGCGCAGAGCCTCCGGACGGGCATCATCCTCCGTCATGGCACCGAGAAAATCATTCAGCGTACCGGGTCGGGAATCTTCATACACGGTGATGGTCCCGGCATGTGACGGCGGGAATCCTTCCACCAACAGAATAACGCTGTACTGACCGTACTCAACGTCCATGCTGTAACGCCCGGCTTCATCCGGATTTTCTGAGGCCAGCGTGTTCACCACCACCGTGGTGCTGTTACGTTTTGCTTTCAGCTGGATTGTGCAGTTCTGTACCGGTTTTCCTGTGCCGTCTTTCAGTACACCTGAAATCTTTACTGCCATATTCACCCCACAAAAAAGCCCGCCTGAACCGGCGGGCTGTCATAACACTGTGTTACCTGGCTAATCAGAACTTATAACCGACACCCACAATGAAACCGTCAGTGCGCCAGTCGCCACTGCCGGAGCCTTCATAAGCAATATCAATGGCCACGGATTCGGTCGGGTTAAACTGCACGCCAGCTCCCCACGCCAGAGACGTGTTGCTGTGGCGACCGTCATCACTTCCGGTCAGCACGTCGTGCGTTTTCCCCTTGTTGTCAGTTACGCGGAGATAATCCCCGGAGAAAGTCGACACACGGCTGTAAGCCACACCCGCCATCGCATACGCGCTGAACCATTCATTCACGCGCACAGACGGCCCCGCCATTACGCTGAACCAGCGGTTACGAACGGAATCTTCATGCCAGCGGGTATCGCTGTAATGGGTCAGCTGGCGATTCTTGTCTCCTGCATAGCTGAATGACGTCACCAGCCCCAGCGTATCCGTAAACTCATAACGGTATTTCACGTTAATCCCGTTCAGATCATCACTGCCGGGAACGTTGGTCCGGGCATGAAGATACCCCGCGCTCAGCGTGGACTGATGTTCAGACGCCCATGCAGGCGCACCGGATACGGCCAGACAAATGGCTGCGGACAAAATGGCTGCACAAACTTTACGCATAATTACCTCTCGCTTTTCTGCAATAAAAAAGGCGTCATTCCTGACGCCATTTATTGGGGTTATAAATATTTCAACGAATACTGATGCCTGAAGCCGCTTTTTTGGTCACAATCACCGTACAGTCGGTGATATTACCTGCCCGCTGATTGCCTTTATGGAAAACCTTAAACTCCAGAGTGACGCTTCCCCTGCCACTCGGCATATCAATAACCGCACTGTAGCTACCGGGAATGGCCCCTTTAGTTTCTCTGGATGCGATTAATACACCGTTTTTGCGAACTTCAAAACCATAACCCGTGTATCTTGTACCTCCCGGGTTATTACCACTTCCCGGATCGCTATACGCTATTCCGTTAAAGATAATGGGCGGAATAATGATTTGACGGTCAAAGTTATGATCATCGCTGATGGTGACTGTAACCGTCCCGTTTGGTGTTTCCGTATTACCCCACGTACCAGCCTGTTTCGGGAATGATTTGGATACAGCTTTAACGAAGTCACCTCTGACCTGAGTCGCCTCCAGCATGCCCTTAATCGTACAGTTTTCATTTACCGTGACATTGTTGAGCGTCCCGGCGTTCGCATTCACACTGCCACTGATATCCGCATTTTTAGCGGTCAGCTTTCCGTCCGGTGTCAGGGAAAATGCCGGTGGATTTCCACCGCTGGTAATGGTGGGGGCCGTCAGGCGCTTCAGGAACACGTCGTTCATGAATATCTGGTTGCCCTGCGCCACAAACATCGGCGTTTCATTCCCGTT
>NZ_PTRX01000068.1:0-3523 GCF_002966045.1 Escherichia sp. MOD1-EC5189
CTTCAATACGGTACAGCTGCATATCGCCAACATCACGACGTTCACGACGCGGACGATCTTCACGGTCGCCACGCGGGCCACGGTCGTTACGATCGCGCGGACCACGGTCATCACGGTCACGGAATTCACGTTTCGGACGCATCGGCGCATCTGGCGGCACGATCAGAGTACGTTCACCCTGTGCCATTTTCAGCAGTGCGGCTGCCAGAGTTTCGAGATCCAGCTCTTCACCTTCTGCAGTCGGCTGAATTTTGCTCAGCAGTGCACGGTATTGATCCAGATCGCTGCTTTCCAGCTGCTGCTGTACTTTAGCGGCGAATTTTTCCAGACGGCGTTTGCCCAGCAGCTCTGCGTTCGGCAGTTCTACTTCCGGAATGGTCAGCTTCATAGTGCGTTCAATGTTGCGCAGCAGACGACGCTCGCGGTTCTCAACGAACAGCAGCGCACGACCAGCACGCCCCGCACGGCCGGTACGACCAATACGGTGAACGTAAGACTCAGAATCCATCGGGATATCGTAGTTAACTACCAGGCTGATACGCTCAACGTCCAGGCCACGGGCCGCAACGTCGGTCGCAATCAGGATATCCAGACGACCATCTTTCAGGCGTTCCAGCGTCTGCTCACGCAGCGCCTGGTTCATGTCACCGTTCAGTGCAGCGCTGTTGTAGCCGTTACGCTCAAGAGCTTCTGCCACTTCCAAAGTCGCGTTTTTAGTACGAACGAAGATAATCGCCGCATCAAAATCTTCCGCTTCCAGGAAACGTACCAGTGCTTCGTTTTTACGCATCCCCCACACAGTCCAGTAGCTCTGGCTGATGTCAGGACGGGTAGTCACGCTGGACTGAATGCGCACTTCCTGCGGCTCTTTCATAAAGCGGCGGGTAATACGACGAATCGCTTCCGGCATAGTTGCAGAGAACAGAGCGGTCTGATGACCTTCCGGGATCTGCGCCATAATGGTTTCAACGTCTTCGATGAAGCCCATGCGCAGCATTTCGTCAGCTTCATCCAGAACCAGACCGCTCAGTTTAGAGAGGTCCAGAGTGCCACGTTTCAGGTGGTCCAGCAGACGGCCAGGAGTACCGACAACGATCTGCGGCCCCTGACGCAGGGCGCGTAATTGCACGTCATAACGCTGGCCGCCGTACAGGGCAACCACGTTTACGCCGCGCATGTGTTTAGAGAAATCCGTCATTGCCTCAGCAACCTGTACCGCCAGTTCGCGGGTCGGTGCCAGCACCAGAATCTGTGGTGCTTTCAGCTCAGGATCAAGATTTTGCAGCAGAGGTAAAGAGAATGCTGCAGTTTTTCCGCTCCCCGTCTGGGCCATACCCAGAACGTCGCGGCCATTCAGCAGATGTGGAATACACTCTGCCTGAATTGGAGATGGTTTTTCGTAACCCAGATCGTTAAGGGCTTCAAGGATAGGAGCCTTCAGGCCCAGATCTGCAAAAGTGGTTTCGAATTCAGCCATGTAGTACGTGTGCCTCAAAATTAATGGCGGCCAGTCTACATAACTCATCATGAAATTGATCAGCAATTTTCATTGAAAAGTGTGAACCGGCTCAAAGTAGGTGTATTAACGAACAACAACGCCCTCACCCGTTAAGGTGATGGCAATCAAAAAAGATTACGGGCTGATGTGTACGTCAGCTATTGCTGGTCCGATTCTGCCAGGTCATCTTGGTCCTGGCCCAGGAGCGATAATTCCAACAATGCGTATCGGTGCTCAACAAAGTTATGAACGTTGTTGGCAACCGCCAGTTTGAACAGTGCCGTGGCGCTGTCCAAATCCCCCAGACTTAGGTAGTACTTACCTAAATAGAAGTTGGTTTCACTGAGATGCTCAGCGAGCGAGGTGTTATCCGTTGCGTCCGCCTTGAGCCTTTCCATTAACGTTTGTTCGCTAATGTTGCCCAGGTAGAACTCGACAATGTTCCATCCCCACTGCTCCTTATCCGATTTTTCGAAGTGCTGTTTTAACACTTCTTTAGCCTGCTTCTCATCGAGCTTCTGCTCGGCGAGATAAAGCCACAGACTACGAAAAGGATCATTGGGATCGTCTTGATAAAACGCCAGCAGATCATCTTGCGCTAACTTGTCACGACCGCCGTAATATAATGCGATCCCGCGATTCAAGTGCGCGTAGTTGTAAGTTGGATCAAGCTCAAGTACAGAATCAAACGCTTCATAGGCAGCATCAAAATTGCCTGCCTGCGTTAAATATATGCCTAAGTAATTGAATACTTCAGGCATATCCGGTCGGATTGCCAGCGCTTGCGAAAAATCGTTACGCGCTAATGCCCTCAGACCGAGACTATCATACAACACTCCGCGCTCATATAAAAGCTGTGCGCGTTCGTCATCGGTTAAAGCCCGACTGGCAAGGATTTGTTCCATACGTGCCAGAATCACTTCCTGCTGCAAAGTCGGTTGCAATGGTACCGCGAGGACTTCACTTTTACGCCAGGAAGTATTACTGCATCCTGCAAGCGTAAGTGCTGTCGCAACGAAACACCAGCGCAAAAAAGGCTTCATTTCCCACTCCCGAAGACCACGGTTGAATGAACGTCCTGTTCCCGGTTGCTAACAAGGCGTCCTGCCCGGTTAAAAGCCCCCCGCCGCAGCGGAGGGCAAATGGCAACCTTACTCGCCCTGTTCAGCAGCCGGAGCTTCCGGTGCTGCAGCAGGTTGAGACTGCTCAGTCGCTTCTTTAATGCTCAGACGGATACGGCCCTGGCGATCGACTTCCAGAACTTTCACCGGTACTTCCTGACCCATCTGCAGGTAGTCGGTCACTTTCTCAACACGCTTGTCGGCGATTTGAGAGATGTGGACCAGACCTTCTTTACCGCCGCCGATGGCAACAAACGCGCCAAAGTCAACGATACGGGTCACTTTACCATTGTAGACGCGACCCACTTCGATTTCTGCGGTGATTTCTTCGATACGACGAATAGCGTGTTTCGCTTTCTCGCCGTCGGTCGCTGCGATCTTCACAGTACCGTCATCTTCGATTTCGATGGTGGTGCCAGTTTCTTCGGTCAGGGCACGGATAACAGAACCGCCTTTACCGATAACGTCTTTGATCTTGTCCGGATTGATCTTGATGGTATGGATACGCGGTGCAAACTCAGAGATATCACCACGCGGCGCGTTGATCGCCTGCTCCATGACGCCCAGGATATGCAGACGCGCACCTTTAGCTTGATTCAGCGCAACCTGCATGATCTCTTTGGTGATACCTTCAATTTTGATATCCATCTGCAGTGCAGAGATACCGTCGCGGGAACCCGCAACTTTGAAGTCCATATCGCCCAGGTGATCTTCGTCGCCCAAAATGTCAGACAGTACAACGTAGTTGTCGCCTTCTTTCACCAGACCCATTGCGATACCCGCAACAGCAGCTTTGATTGGCACACCTGCGTCCATCAGCGCCAGAGACGCACCGCACACGGAAGCCATAGAAGAAGAACCGTTGGATTCGGTAATTTCAGACACTACACGTACGGTGTACGGG
>NZ_PTRX01000069.1:0-3513 GCF_002966045.1 Escherichia sp. MOD1-EC5189
ATTGGATTTCTCATCCGTCTTGATCTGTCCGATGACCAGACTGTGCATTGTTGAGAACGCACTAATGACATGAATCGCTCCCCTGCGGCGACTCTTGTCATAAGAGTGCCGGAGCGTTTTTCCATCAATTGCAATGACGCCTTTATCATCTGAAGAATGGCAGTCACGCATCCAGTTAATAAAGCACTCGTGAAATTTTGCAGGACTGATACAGGATACAACTCTGGCAATGGTATCGTGAACAGGAATACCATTTTCAAAATCACCATATTGCTTCAAAAAATCGAGATGTGTTTCCCCAAAATCCTCTATATCTTCCCAACCTTCTGCACCCGAAATAACGGCGCAAATAGTCAACAGTAGAATATCCGATAATTTATGTTCCACTTTCCAGGCTTGTCTGTAATCGGGAATAACAGAAATATGTTCCATCAATTTTTTAAGTACCATTTTGTTCTCCTTAATTATGTAAGGAGTATTTGATCATGTATAAGCAATAAAAAAACAGCTTCAGGTAATGAGGAATATCTCAATTTTTAAACATAAAATGCGAATTGTTTAGTACAAAAAAGCAGCGTTACGTGATCTTTACCTGAACCCAAGAGAGGGTCTATCCAACTTAATGGATTCGGTGCATACTGATATAAGTTTAACCCGCCCTTTAACCCTATCAGGTCAGTACACAGATATTACCACGTCTCGCAGTCATAGTACCGGAACCGATGATAGTACAGTCCCGCATCATGCTATTAAAGACAAAGTAGTGCGATGATATGTGTTATCCATCAATTATTTTTATAAAATCATATATTATCTTCCTGTTGCAGGAATTGATTATAAAAAGATAGCTTTTTATCTAAAAATAAAAAAGGCGGGAAGATCTTAATTAGACCTTCCCGATATTCTCACTCAAAATCTATATCATAAAACGTATATTTAATGTTTTTTATAAAATCTATAATCTGGAGAAATCTGTCATCTATACTTTGATGAGTTAGACAATCTCTCTCCAATTCATTTATAATAATTAAGCAATCCTTGTCCTTATCATCCATTGCGTCATAAAATTCCTGATTACATATCTCAAACATTCTCGATAAAATCCAATCGGATATACCTTTATTTAATGATTCAATATTACCAGGAATATGATTGGTTGCATTAACCAACAAAAAACCTCGGTATGATAAATCATCACCTAATAGAAAATAAAGATCATCAGAAATAAGTGTTTTATGATAAATTAACGATGAGTCAGTTGTTACAATTAAAGTATTTTCTTCAGTTGAAAAGGAAGCTGTATCTTGAATAGTCACATTATTTGCAAATTTATCGATACAGTCTGATAATTTTATATCATGCAAATTACTAGCATCAATTAACTTATGTTCATGTGGACTACAAAAATAAGATGGTATGCTTAGTAATAAAAATGATAGCGCTTTGGTTTCTTTATCGATTAAAAACCAATCTAGCGAATCCATCTCACTAAAATTACTACTTCCAAAAAATTTTCTTATGTCTTTTTCCAGCTCATAGATGTCACCATACTGACTTTTCATCGAGATATTAAAATGAGCAAGATCCCAAAAAATAGATTTCATCGTTAACCTCAAAATGCTATAGCCGTTGCAGGAGGTAAGAATCCACCACCAGGGGTCGGAATTTGTCCATTTATAATCATGCTATCAGTTATTGGTAGCCCAGGATCGCTAGCTCGCCCACCATAAATAGCCGCGCCGCTATCACCTCTTGGCCCTGAAGAACCATAAGATGTAATCGCTTGCCCTTTAACCGCTCCTGCCTTATTACCCGCCAGAATAACAATATCCCCATCCTTGGCAAAAATAATATTATTATTGCCGCCAGAGGAAACATATACACCATCAGGATTTTTAATTATTTCCAGCATTCTTTGCTCCGAAAGTCTACCGTGATATCCCTTGGGAGATACTTTCCCGGGAGCGATTTTCGGGATTTTTCCATCAATTGCCCTCTCTTGAATTTTATTCGCTAGCTTAGCATGAGGGCACTTAGCTAACCCAAGAGGGTCTATCCAACTTAATGGATTCGGTGCATACTGATATAAGTTTAACCCGCCTCTCAGCCCTATCGGGTCAAATCACGCAGTCTAATCGAAGTCCGGATCGTACTGTCAGTTTCGTATATACATCACTAAAACCATCACGTCATAGTTCATACGCTACCGCCATACCCTGATAAAGATAAGCTATCTGCACGAAGTTTATTTTACTATCTAATCAGCAGGTTAAATACAAAAATATTATTTCCAAAACACAGCGTCGCTGTACCGTGGGTTATCTGCCCAACCGCAGCGACACGCCGGTGATCAAAATCAGCGCCAAATGGCTGAGAGAAGCGGGATTTGAGAGCGGCACGGGCGTTACCGTGAAGATCTCGGAAGGGTGCCTGATCCTGCTTGCGGATAACAACGAAGTACAGGAACTGCGCAGGGAACTTTATCATTTTAAACAGTCAGTTAAGGGGATGCAGGTCGGGATGTTTAGTGTGCTGAACGAGAGTTAAATAATAAAAAAGCCGGAATAAAATATATTTCCGGCTTTTTACTCACTTAAATAGGTGATGCTTTATATACTAGAACATGAACGAATTACTTTTTTTGTAAAAACATCAATATATACACAAAAATCATCTTGAACTAACTCATATTCGCTTGCATTTTCCGGTGTGATTTTTACAGGAAAAAAATGGATCATGAGTTCTTTTTTATGCGTGTTTAAATATTCCTTTTGAAATATAGAAACATTACACTCAACTATATCAAAATTATTACGAATTGCTTCATTAACAGCAATTAGAAAGCATTCAAAAACAGATGATTCTAATTCATACAGGACATCAATTTTTTCACTCTGGATACGCATTATACCTCCTATTAAATTATTATGGTAATTCACTAACGGATATAGAGTTATTTCCCATAACTTTAAATGTACCGCTCGGAGTACCGAGATAGCTACTATCATACGTTGGATGCTGTATTCCTAAACCTCGGTGAACATTAATGTCTTGTAAAGAAAATGAATCGCTATTCCAATGATCTCCTGATTGCCCCGTACGGTTGAAATTTACGTCCGAATAATCACCGTGTGTATGATATTGACCAACGATAGTCGCATCTTTAGGCATTCTACTTGAAGATGCGTTCATCGAAGGCGCTGTTCTACCTTTGCCTAAACGACCGCGTGTATATCCATAAGAACCATCTTTAGCTCTGTATATAATTCCGCCATATTCTCTGTTTTTAAATATAGACATCGGGTTATATTTATTTAACGCAGCTCTCGCGGCATCATCCGCACTTGAAAAACCACCAGTACATTTTCTTAATCCAAGCGGATCGATCCACCCCAACGGATTAGGCGCATATTGATAGAGATTTATTCCCCCCGCCAGCCCTATCGGGTCCGTTACCATGAACCGCCCGACATCCGGATCATAGTACCTGTGCAGATTGTAATGCAGCCCTGT